>CAYNUV010000754.1:0-1502 GCA_964400245.1 uncultured Ignavibacteriaceae bacterium | reverse complement strand
CTAAGACTTATAAATAACAAGTGGAGGAGATTAACTGGAGGATTCCTTAATTATCGCAATAAAAAAAATGAAATATGAATTACATCTTAGAACAAAATCTTAATAAGAAAATTCTCTCAGATGGATATGAATATTTTTTTACATTCTTATTTGACAGATTTGAATATGCTGTTGAGTTATGGATAACGGAGCTTGAAAAAAAATTTACTAAGAAATTTAAACCTATTTGGATTTTATCGGCGAAGCAAAATGATCTTTTTAAAAAAGAGAATTATATAGTAATAAATAAAAAACTAAAGGAGTATCGAGAAAGATTATCTGGAAATGAAGTAATATATCTTGAAGATTATGATGATCTGAATAGAGAATTTTCCGAATCAGAATTTGTTTTGGATTTAATTTCTGAGCTTATAAAAAAACAAGGCAGGATTTTTATTTTACCATTTACAAGTTCTTACCTAAATTTTGAAAACTCAAACGTAATCATTTTAGGCCCGGACCCTAAAATTGCAGCTAAATTTAGTAATAAGATAACCCATTTAAATTTATTTAAAGAATTAGGCTTGCCGGTAAATCAAAATGAAATTTACAATTCAATCAGTGAAATTAAAACCAAAGTGAAATATCCATTTTACATTTCTGCATCCTATACTACAGGAGGTAACGAATGCGGCATTATATATTCTGAAGAAGATCTGGATTTTTTTTGCAGAAAATTAAGAGAAACTAATAAATCAAATAGCTTTATAGTTTCCAAATTAATTACTGAGATAAAAATTTCACCTAATGTAAATGCAGTCGTCTGTAAAGAGGATGATACCAGGATAATTTGCATTACAGACCAAATACTACGAGGTAATCAGTATCAGGGGAATATTTATCCTTCCAAAGCAAATTATAAAGAAACGGAGGAGATAATTAACGCAACAAAAAAAGTTGGGAATCATTTATCAAAATTCGGCTTTAGAGGTTTATTTGGGATAGATTTTATAATCGATTCTAATGACCAACTATACTGCGTTGATTTAAATCCACGAAGACAGGGTGGTTATCTTTGCAACATTTTAATGTCAGGAAAAATTAATATTCCAGGAATTGAATTGGACCTTATCTTAGGTGAAACAATTTTAGAATTTGATTTTGAGGATTTCAACCTTAATTATGCCTGGGCACATACTAAAATTGTACCTTATACCTCGAACATGAAGATAAAGAATATTCTTAAAAAAGATTTCCCTTATCATCCATTTAGAAAAGTAGGCTCGGAATATAAAGCTATTTTTTATCCAGTAAATTATTTCTTAGCAAATGGGTATGCTGGATATTTTATTGTTAGCGGGCACAGTTATGAAAATGTAATGGAAAAGATAGAAAAAGAAACCAAAATGTTGATTACCAATAATTTTGAGCTTGATTTGCCCTCATTAAAAAGTAATATTAAAAACTGATGTCAGGATTTACACTTTACCATAAAAAAGATTCCGCTTCTGAATCCGGTGTTA
>CAYNUV010000753.1:0-1502 GCA_964400245.1 uncultured Ignavibacteriaceae bacterium | reverse complement strand
CGAGCCCGGTACATATTCCCATCTTAAAACTGCATTTCCTCTTAAAGATTTAAAATTAAAATCGGGATTTTCAATCTGTATCGGGTTAGCAGGACCGCTTCCATCAGGATCTGCAATCAAATTGTTTTCATCAAAAGTGGAATTCCCTGTTCCATAAATATTATAATTTAAAGTTTTTGGTGAAGCTAATTCTTTGAAATCAGCATAATCACCTGAAGAAATTAATGGCTGTGCATAAAGCTGCAAACTTAATTGTGGATTAAATGTCCAGTTTAATCTTATGCCTGCACCAAATGTTTTCTGATCAAGCTTTGCAAAAACATACCGGCTGGCGTAAGTATTCACCGCTGTTTCATCTGAAAAAGAATCTACCCATTGAATTGATTGTTTATTAATTGAATAATAGGGACTAATAGTTATTGATATATTTGATGATGGACGAATTTCAACTGAAGCATCAAAATCCAGGTTATATGAATTATCTGTTTGACGATAAGTATAGAAACCTGCACCGATGACAATATCCTTCTTGTCATCTGAATTAGCATAGGCATTAACCTGGTAACCGGGAGGATTAAGTGTTAAAGGACCGCCTCTTGTTCTACGGTTGTTAACTGTTTCAGGGTTATAAGCAAGATTCCAGTTTAATGTATAGTAGTTAAGAAATCTTATAAAACCAAAATGAAATAATCCTTCCCAGGTTATGTTTCCATCGTAATCATAATTCCTGAAAATTGCTCCACCAGCTTCGAGGTACCGGTATATGGAAGTTTGCTCAGTCCAGAAATATCCTGCACCAGCATGCATATTTAAAACATCTGCTCTCCATAAAAAGCCAAGATCATTTATATCGAACTGCGGAGATATAAACCCAAATGCTGAATTAAAGAAAAAATTTCCTCTTTGCTTATTCAATACAAGCCTTCCGGCATAGCCCATTAAACTTGCAGCAGAACTATCCAAAGAAAAATTAACTGCATCAGGCCTCTGGAAGTAATGCTGGGCATTATTTTGCAACTCAATAATTCTTGTTTGATTTCCGGTATTATGACTTAACCCCGACCATCCGGCAATAACCCAGGTCTTTGACGAATCAAGAAAAGTCCATCCATCAACACCAAATACATAAGAACCTTTATTTACATCGTCTCTCAATCTTTCATCTTTAAAAAATCGGTTTGTAATTGTTGATATAAAACCAAGTCCTTGTTTGCCATCATTAATTTCATTCTGTGCTCTGAAAATTCCATAATAAGTTAAAGGTTCAACTTCAGTTTCAGATCTGGTTCCACCATTATCCATTTTTGCAAATTCTCTTGAAGTTAAGGATTGAATTACACCAACATTCCAGTCATCGCCAAGTTTACCAGATATTTTGGCAGCACCAAGAATATTTGTTCCATCGGGATAATCTGTGAAATCTGCATCGGGTGTTTCTCCCTGAGGTGTTCGTCCAATTCTTCTGCTGTAAAAGAAATTGGGATTAGACCAATTAAATCCCC
>CAYNUV010000752.1:0-1503 GCA_964400245.1 uncultured Ignavibacteriaceae bacterium | reverse complement strand
TTATTTGTCATTTTGTTCCACCACATCACTTGGTTCATTTTTTACTCCTTCATCTTTTATGAATGCTGATGCAAGTAAAACTACTCCAACCATAGTTAACATTCCAAATACAATAGTCCAAGGTATGGAATCTTGAGATTGTATTAAACCATAACCAGATCCTATCATTAACATAGTTCCCATAAATGCTAATAGGGGCTTAGGTAGAAAATCACTCACTTTTTCTTCTCCCTCTTTTCTTTTGACAATTCCTTAACTTCCTCTTCTATTTCAGATACTCTCTTAAATCCTAAATCTAGTAGTTTACCTTGTGATCTAACATGTCCTTCTAAATGAATTACCATCTGCATTGGATCTCTTGCATTAAATCTTTCTCCTTCTTTACAGAATTCACAGGTTAGAATCATCTTGATCCCTCACACCAACTAATTTCTTCTGGAGTAAAGTCAATTATAGCAGTCCTATTTGAAGCAGTTAAACAATTGAAAATTAAATAATTACCGCTTATTAAAGGAGGTTGCCAAGTCATATTTGAATCTAAACAAACTGCTTTTGCAATATCAGACAAACAATTTAAATTGGATTCAGGAGGTTGAGATATTGGTTGGTCTACATATGGACTTAATATGCTCCAAATTACAGCAATTCCAATGATAACCATTAAAACTATCAGAATGTTTGCTAAAGTCTCAGATATTCCATTTCTATTCATTTGGCCACCACTGCTGTGAAAATAAGGACAACTCCAAGGGTAAGTAAAAATCCTATCAAAATTCCCCTATGTAAAAACTGTCTGCATAATTTTGCAACTTCTTGAGGTGTGTATGTCAAATCTTTCATAATTTCCTTCCTGTAGTAGAAACTATCACTATAATTAAACCAACCAGAAAAATCAACCCAATTCCCAAAGCATCAATTATATCAGATGGTCCAATAATTATTTTTCTACCTACCAAAACAATAAGTAAAATTCCAACTATAAGCCCAAGAATATCGGTATTATTTTTAATCATTTTGTAGTAAATAACTTTTTACAAATTTATCAAAAATATTGTCATCTTCATCATTGTCTTCTATTTCCTCAATTAATCCATCAATTTCATCAGAATCATAACAATGATGTTCTGGGTTATCTTTTTGACACCAAAACTCTATTCCTTCCTCTAGAACTTCCTTCCTGTCTTCTTCTGGAAAATAAATCTCTTCGCAATCTGAATCTAACATCTCCATCTTGACCTTGAACCCTTTCTTCTTCTCCCAGCCATGGAAAACACAAAAAGCTTCTTTGATTTGTAGAGGTATCTCTTTTTCTTGATCCATTTTATTAACTGTTTTGGTTTGAAGAGATTTATAAATTTTATGTCATTACATTACATATATCAATATGTCATTACATTACATATATAAAATGTCCACTTATTGAATAAGGGTAATATGGTAAAAACGAGGTCTATAGAGGCTATAGAGGCAGTTTACGAGATTTGGGGTAAGATTTATATATAG
>CAYNUV010000751.1:0-1504 GCA_964400245.1 uncultured Ignavibacteriaceae bacterium | reverse complement strand
CTACAAAAGAAGGATCGTTATGCAATTGTTTAAGACTCTTCCAGTAAGTCGGCTGAATATCTATATCCTGCGGTGTCATCAAACTTTCTTTATTCTCAGCCATTTTTCTTTCCATCTTTTTTTCTGCTTACAGCTTGCGGATTGATTTTTATCTCCACTCTTTTTATATCTTTCTTACCAAATAATTTGAAAGGGAAAGAACTGAACAGAACTAATCCTAAAAAACTTTTACCCAAACTGGAAAAGAAATTCTTTCTCTCTATTGTTTTCACTTCTTGATTATGATTTTCTTTATGCATAAATCTTAATTACCTGTGGCAAGCCCAGCAATATTCAGGACCTTGATTAATATTTTTCAATTCGGGAATTTTCTCATGAATGTTTCTATGGCAATCAAGACAGGCTGCCATTGTAAATGAGTTCATCTGTCCAACTACATCCATTTGATTAACATTGCCATGACAACTTGTACAATCAATTCCTTTATTTACATGAACACTATGATTGAAGTAAGCAAATTCCGGCACTTTATGAATCCTTTTCCACTCCAGTGCTTTACCTTCATTATAATATTGAGTTAACTTTATTATCTCCGGCTTGTCTTTCCTTGCAACAGTATGGCAATTCATACAGGTTGCAACTGCAGGGATAGTTGCGTGACGGGATTTTTCAACGAACGAATGACAATACTGGCAATCAATTTTCATTGTTCCGGCGTGCAATTTATGTGAGAATGCTATCGGTTGCTGAGGAGTATAACCAATTCCATCCCGCTCTGCTCTTGAAGCAAAATATGTAACAGAAAATGAAGCTATAGCTACAAAAATAGTAATGGGAAGTCTGATCCGGAGTACATGATCCAGTAAAGATTTATTCATATATCTGTATTAATACTGCCCTAAGATCAAAAGAAAAAAAATTGCAGCAAACTCATTTAAAAGCTTAAATATTTGCTACTGAAGATGATTATTTTTATTGATTATTCGATGCGGTAATTATTGATCCGCATGCAAACTTCAAGGAATATTTAGTAAAAATTTAGAGTCAAAATTATAAAATATAGTATTCAAAACAAATCTTGTTAAAAGAAAATTTTTAAGAATCAGCACTTAAATTTCTATTTATAAAAGTAGCCAGATGTTCTACTTCAATATTGAGATTATTTTTCTTACAGCCATACTCTATCTGGGAAATACAACCCGGATTTGAGGTAATAACTTTTTCAGCGTTTGTGGTTTTTATATGTTCAATTTTTCTATCAAGTATTTTCATTGAATCTTCGTACCTGGTTATGTTATAGATACCTGCACTTCCGCAGCACCAGGTTGATTCATCTAACTCCACGTATTTAATGCCGGGAATTGTGTTAATGATTTTTCTGGGTTGAGAAAAAACTTTCTGAGTGTGAACAAGATGACATGCATCGTGGTAAGTTACGTTCTCATTAGACTTTGTAAATTTTATTGGTGAAACATCAGAATAAAATTCGCTCAAGTCTTTTACT
>CAYNUV010000750.1:0-1506 GCA_964400245.1 uncultured Ignavibacteriaceae bacterium | reverse complement strand
AGCAACGCGACATGCATCATACTGAAAATTATCATTACCACCACCCCAGGGATTAACAGGAGTTCCATCAAAATTTGCGTAATCGGGAGCTAATCCGGTTTGAGGATGAACAGTTTTTTTTAAAAATTGTCTGCTTACCAAAGCAGCATCACACCAAAACTGATTATTCTTATCTGCCCAACGCGCCCACAATTCATAATAGTGAGGAAGGTGATAAGAAGGATCAGTAAAATCATCGGCTTCTCCGGACGGAACAAAAACAACCTGCTTTTCTTTTTTATTAAACATGTTGGTAACAAAATTTCTATTGTCGGATGATTCCGTTTTGCTGAGCATTGCATCTAAAATTTTTTGAGCTTCAGCTTTATAATTATAAATTTCTTCACCATCTCCCCATCTTGCTGAAGCAAAGAACAAAGATGTTACAAACCATTCTTCGCCATCAGAGGCAGAGTTGGAATCAAGAATTTCTCCGTTTGTGCTGCAGTGCCAGGCAAAATAATTTTTCCTTGGTTCCTCCTTATGCTGCATAAAAGTTATCGCCCATTTCCATAACCTGTCAAACTCTTCCTTCTTATTTAACTGAACAGCTATCATCATACCGTAAGACATTCCTTCACTTCGAACATCATTATTGTTAATATCTTCTATATACGCCATATCAGATCCAACAGGATAGTACACACGCTGCTCGTTATCTTTACCATAAAATAATTGATTAAAAGCTGTATCAACTTTTATCTTGATATCGTCTTCACTTTTACCTAATAACTCAGCGAACAGATTGGGATATTTACCTGAATAATAAGAACCGTTGACTTCTGATGTACATTTTATTGAATCTAAAAGGACAAAAGAATATATATAGCTAACAGGCAGGAGAATTATTGTTATTAGGATCGGTATGGAAATACATTTAATTTTCATCACCTTCTTTATTCATATCCATCTTTCTGAAAAAAAATATAATTAGTTATTCGTAAAAAACCAGGGAACTTAATTCTCCGGAGAAATAGTCTCCGGTTAAGTTCCCCTTGGTTAGTTATGGTTTAATACTGATAAATTATTTCATCAGAATTAATTTTTTAGTGCTGACAAATTCAGCAGCTTCTAACTTGTAGAAATAAACTCCTGAGGAAAGATCTGAAGCATCAAGCTTTATTTCATGGATTCCTGCTTCATAATTTCCCGAAGTAATTTCTTTAACAACCTGTCCCAGCATATTTACAAGTGTAAGGTGAACTTCACTCCTTACGGGTAGATTAAATGAAATTGTAGTTGTCGGGTTAAAAGGATTCGGATAATTCTGGTAAAGTGTATATTCAACTGGATTAAATTTCAGATCATCAACTCCAACAGGTGTCCCAGTACCTTCCTCGATATCTTCATACTGGTTCGTCTGCAGATTAGTGAATAGTTCACGATTACCAGTTGGCCATTGAACAATTAAACTATCAGCTGTTCCTGTTCCCAAATCAAAATGTGGGAACATAAAACCATTAGTAC
>CAYNUV010000749.1:0-1507 GCA_964400245.1 uncultured Ignavibacteriaceae bacterium | reverse complement strand
AAATCACTTCGAATGCCGAATTATTATTTCTTGGATATAAAGAGAATAATCCTTTATATAATTTTCTTGTTGAATTAAACATAAGTATTGATGATATTCAAAACTATAGACAATATGAAAAGCTTTACACAGATTATACATCACTTGACCAAATTGAGAATGCTAGTATTCTTAGACAAGATATCAGATTAATTACTAAAGTTTCTCCATCTCCAGTAGATGGTGACGAAATAAAAAAGAAATTTGTTGATAAACTTGCTGATCTTTTAAAAGACCGAAAAGATTCTAACCTAAAAGCACTTAGAAACATCAATTGGTCAGCTTTTAATGAAGGAGAAAAAACTGGAAGGCAAATAGTATCTCAATTTATTTCTGAAGAACTTGAAGGGACAAACTATATAGAAGTTTTGGAATTATCTGAATTAATTAATCTTGCAATAACTGAAAAAATTAAAAATTGGTGGCATAATTCAATTACTGGAACTTTTAGTTCCATTGTTAAAAAACAAGAGAGTCGATCATTTAAAAATATTTGGTTGCTGTTAGATACCACTGTAGATACTTTGAAAAGCATTTTATCATAATTCCCGATTCTAAAGAAAGTGAAGACACTTTAAGAAAATTTCTACCAGAAAACCTTAAACCAGAAACTATAAAAAGCATGGAGTCAATTGCAAAGCAAAGGAAATGGTATCTACTCCATTCTGATTTATTGCTTAAACATCTCTCACCAGAAGTTGCTATAGAAGTACAACTAGAGATTGAACAAGAAATCGAATTCAAAAATTCTATTGGAGTTAAACAACTCGCCACAAAATTATCCGATGAAAAAATCATTGAATTAACATTAAAATCTTGTTCGGAAAAACTGATCCAAATTTCAACAAATAGGATTATAGTAAAACCTGACTTACTTAAAGCTTTGGATTTACATATTACCTGTTGGCTTGACATATGGACCTTTATTTTAATTAAGACTAGGAAAATATTTGAGGGTCTTAAGGGTCAAGAACAAAAAATTGTTAATTCAATTTTTGATTTAGCCATAAAGGGAAAAAAGATAAATGACATTATTTTTGAATTAATGTCTGAAACAGAATATGCTGACATTTCTGGTTATAAAAATAGAGGAAGAATTTGGTTATTAATTCCAATTGCATATAAAAATAAATTCATTTCTGCGACAGCACATGGAATTATTAGAAAATTCTTGAGAGATGAACTAGATGCTATCACGATTGAAAACGAAATCTTAGAAGCAATTACCTCTGATGATTTTATGACCAAATTCTTAAATGAATATAGAAATGATATCAATCAAGTTCTTAAAGTTTATGGGAGTTTTCAAAATTTGAAAGACAACTTTCTTGCAGATTACATAACATATTACCGTGAATCCATCACTGATACTGAAGCAAATAAACTTGGAAACTTGGTTCTAAAAAACAGGTCTAATAAATCAGCTAGAAGTATTTATGACAAGTCAAAATATAATTATTCTTTTAAG
>CAYNUV010000748.1:0-1512 GCA_964400245.1 uncultured Ignavibacteriaceae bacterium | reverse complement strand
CCTTTGGTAAATATTCGTGCTCATCGCACCTGGGAATTTTAGCTTTATTCTTTGTTATTTCTCTTTCTCAATTAATGCTTTAACAATTTCTTCCCACTCTTCTTTCAAAGTTTTATTGGGGAATGATTTTCCTGCTCTTGAATACCAGTAAGATGCATTTCCTGAATCTCCCTCTTTACGATGCAAGTAAGCGTGAACCCACGCTGCATCTTTTCCATTTATATCCTGAGTTATTTTATGAGACTTATCCCAGCCTGCCTTGCCGTCAGGCAGGTCGCCTTTTGCATCATACCAAAGAGCAGTAAGTAAATTATTAATATTTTCAGGAGGAGAATTTTGTTTCAGTGAATTTTGGAATTCATTAAAGTTCATAAAGCTATTTATACTCTTTGAACTTGCCGCTTATGAAAGAAACTAATTTTTCAAATTTTAGTTTTGTTTCCAAAGATATTTCAATAGTATTTTTCGTTAAAAGTAACTCTTGAATGGAACGGTTAAAATGTAATTTATTAAAATTTATAGTATTGGGGTAAGATGATTTTTGAATAGTTAGTCTTTCATCTTTATTAAATAATTTTTCCATCCCTATATTCTTCCAAGCTGTATCGATGTCAGACAACATAAAAATTCTATTTTGCATTATTTTTCCAAAGAGATCTTCATATCTTTTTTTCTGAACTTTTCCCTCTTTGTCGGAATCTAATAAAATTATAAAATTCTTTCCCCACGCAATATAATGCTGTATAACATTTGTTAAACTTCCTGCTCCTGTTCCTGGCAAAATATTTAAATGATTTTTACTTTGTAGAAACAAAAAGTATTTAATGGTATAAAAATCGTTTTTCCCCTCTAACATAAGCACATCCGGTACATTTTCGAGTTTACTAGGTGTATAATCAAGTACTCTATAGGTTAATAGATTTATGCCTTCAAGTATTGTCGTTTTGCCACTTTCATTTAGACCAACAAGCGTGTATACGTTACTTTTAGGACCTATATCAAAATCCAATTTTACATTTTCAATTCCTTTAAAATTTGTTATTTCTATAAAAGTATATTTCATTTTTTTTATCCCTCATCCTTTTTTTAATATTCCCTGTGTAAAATGATAGAAATCAGGGAAATTAAAAGAAACTTAATTTATTTAGTATAGAGTTCCAATTATTATTCTCAGACCCTATTCAAAAGACAAAAACCAATCCATCAGTTCTGCATAATCTACATTAGTATCTGTATGAGGTGATGAACCTTCATTCAAACCTTCACGCTTTTGATGAGTGCTTATAAGTTCGGTATTTTCATTATTTAAAAGTTTCAACTGGTTTATCAATGCTGCCATATCAATTGAGTTCATACTATAATAATCTTTTCTCCGGTTTTCAATCCACCAGTTCACATCAGGTTCGTGGTAAGCTCTTACAGGAATGTTTCTAAGATATTCAGCATTACCTCCATCTTCGGCAACATAAACAAAAGGGGAGTAATCAACATAGTTATTAAAATTTTCTTCAG
>CAYNUV010000747.1:0-1518 GCA_964400245.1 uncultured Ignavibacteriaceae bacterium | reverse complement strand
TAACAGAAATTACCAAATTCAAACAGATTTAAAACGATTAAATCCCACTATTAAAGAAGTTGGTAATTTTATTTCCAACAGCTATAATGTTAAAGATATATCAGATGCTCAGAAAAAAATAAATGCACTCCAGGCTGAAATTGATAAACTCGAACAGTCCATTAATTTATTTAGATTATCTTATAAATATCAGATTGATGAAAAAAAAGCTAATAAGTTAACCGCGGAAATAAAGCAGCTTTGGTTTGAGAATAACAGTGACCAGAAGAAGATTGATAGTTACCGTGATAGCTTGAGATTAGATATAACAACAAGATCTGGAAATATTAAAAGACTCTACAGTGAGTTTAATCAGCTTCTTGCTGATAATATTAAAAAAACTCTCGATGAAGCTATTGATTTCCGAAAAAGTTTGGTGGCATCTCGTAAAGATTTTATAGACGACGAAATAAAAATTCTTGAACAGACTATTGAACAAAGAAATGAAAGCATTAACACAAAAGAAGAAGAACGCTCTAAAATATTCCGGTTTTTAGCTGCGCAGAATGCAATTACTGATTTAACTGAAGCATATTCTGACCTTGATAGAAAAAGGGGTGAAGCTGCGGATTTACAGAGTAAGATTCAACTTTACCTGGATTTATCCCAGGAAAAAAATCAAATAAAGCAGGAAGAAAGCAAAATAGAAGGTGAGATTTATAACTTTAAACGCCTTATACAAAAGCAGGAATATGAATTTGCTGCTATCCTTATTTCTATTTACAATGAGCTTTACCCTGAGATTGATGATCAATCCGCTTTTTCAATAGATCTAAAACCAGAATCAAATCGTAAAATAGAATTTAGTGTTTTAACTAATAATGAAATGCTTTCTGAAGGAAAAGGAAGAGGTCGGATAATTGTCTACGATCTTTCTGTTTTATTTTACTCATTACAAAAAAATTATAAAACCCCACAATTCCTGATTCACGATGGAGTTTTTGATGGTATGGATAAATCTCATTTCATTCAGTTGTATAAATATTTGAATAACCAGTTAATGGAAGGTAAAGAATTTCAATATATTGTAACACTTAACGAAGAAGGAACTCTCGGCGAAAATTTTGGTGATTCGGAACTTGTAACTCCTGAACGTATTGCAGAGGAAGCAATCTTAATACTAACACCAAATAAAAAACTGTTGGGAAAATTTTAATTGTTCTACTTTATTCTAAACTTTCTTTAGATTTCAATATTTAATATTTTATTTATCAAATTTTTGGTTTACAAATGAATAATGAAAATCCTTTCGTTACAGAATTCCTAAAGATATATAGCCAAAGTATTATTAGCACCGGCAATACAAGAGGCTATGATAAAGAAACCTATATCGAAACAATGCTTGATAAAAATCTAATCCCAAAAATATTTAATCCTGCTACCAAATTGGTTGTGCTTACAGGAAATGCCGGAGATGGCAAAACTTCATTCAGTTCAAAATTGAAATGCTGTAATTCTTCTTTATTCATCTACTAATAT
>CAYNUV010000746.1:0-1519 GCA_964400245.1 uncultured Ignavibacteriaceae bacterium | reverse complement strand
AAGGAGTAAAAATTTTTTATTCATCTTTTTTATATCTGTTTCTTTTTAGAAACGTCTATTCCCTAATGGGAATAATTTTTATAATTTCCAACTCCGTGAGGAGTTGAATGTTTGTAGCAAAAATTAGGAAATCTAAAATTGCAACTCCATCAGGAGTTGAACTTATCTATTGGTAAGCATTATTCAACATCTTCAAAGATAAATTTTTCATCATATACAACTTCAAATTTCTTCAACATCTCAATATATTCTTCTCTAAAAGTTTTTTTCTTATGATGATTTTCCTGATTTACAATATACTTTATAACTTTATCTAATTGTGAACGTGAATATGAAAATCCTCCATAACCATCTTGCCAATTAAATTTTCCTTTCATCCAGTTTTGTTCATTTATAAAATTTGTCGAACATCTTTTAACTTCTTTAACGAGATCTGATAATGCCTCAGCAGGATTTAATCCAATTAAGATATGTATATGATTTGATACTCCATTTATTGAGATAAGTTTATGCTTTTTATTTTGAATTATTCCAGTTATGTATTTATAAAGTCTTTCTTTATTACCATTTGGAATTAGACAATGTCTTCCTTTAACCACAATTACAATTTGAATATAGATTTGAGTATAAGTATTAGCCATCTTCAAAACTTTTTTTATTTTTTTAATCAATATTTTATTTCTAATAATAAATTAGTTGAGTTCAATCCCTACAGGATTGTTTTCATGGTTAGGGGTACGTTAATTACAAACGTCTATTCCCTAACGGGAATAATTTTTATGATCTTCAACTCCCTTAGTAGTTGTATGTTTGTAAAGAAATTAGGAACCTAAAACTGCAACTCCGTCAGGAGTTGAACCTTGTACTTCGCCTGCAATTAGACCCCTTTCATCTTTTTTCAGCTATTGAACGAAGCCTTGCATAAATGTACGGTGAATTATTTTTCCATTCCGGAACTTCTTCTGATTCAGACAAAAGATAACAGAAATCATAAATAATATCTGCATGCTGAACTGCAGCATCAAAATTCATCAACTGGTTCAGATCATCAAAAGGTGTATGATAAATATTTTCACTATAGTGAATAAACTTTTTCAATCCATCTTCTTTTGAAATGCTCACATAATCAGGAGCTTCCATTATAAGAATAGAAGGAATTCCTGCATTAGCAAAAACAATCTGGTCAGATCTTGAAAAAGCATCGTAATTCCTGAAGCCCTCCGGAATTTCAGTAATAGCAACCATATTTTTATCAGCAACTTTTTCCAGGAATTCTGTTAAAGACGAATACTCAGCACCAACTCCAATAATGCTTTTGAAATTATCAAACAAAGCTATCCCATCAATGTTTACATTTGCAATAGTTTTATATAATGGAACAACGGGATTATCTGTATAATATATCGAACCGAGCAATCCTTTTTCTTCTGCTGTAAGAAGAAGAAAAATAATTGATCTGTCAGGTTTTGTTTCTTCGGAAAAAATTCTTGCCAGTTCCAGAACTGTTGATACACCAATG
>CAYNUV010000745.1:0-1524 GCA_964400245.1 uncultured Ignavibacteriaceae bacterium | reverse complement strand
CCGACACGGGATAATATTTTAGCAAATATAATTTTTGCTGATGGATGTGCTGCGGCTTTATTTTCAAACTCTCAAAACTTTTCTGATAAAAACAGATTTAAAATAATTGGAGTAGAAACTTTTCTTTTTAAAAATTCTTCGGAGTTTATGGGATGGAGAATCGGCAACTTTGGATTTGAAATGATTCTTTCATCGGAATTACCAAAGATTATACTCGAATCTGCCTGTCCACAATTATTAAAAATTCTTTCTGCAAATAATATTAATAAAATTGATATTAAATACTGGGCGCTTCATCCCGGAGGAAGAGCAATTCTCGATTCTCTTCAGAATGGTCTGCAATTAACTGATGAACAAATGATTCCTTCCAGAAATATTTTAAGAAATTTCGGAAATATGTCATCTGCCTCAATTCTTTTTGTTTTGAAAGAGATTTTAAAAACTTCTGATTTACAAAAAGATGAATACTGCTGTGCAGTTGCATTTGGACCAGGTTTAACAATGGAAGTTGCACTTCTGCAGGTTGTTTAATGTTCTTTAAAAGAAGTTATCAAAAGGAGTTAATGGATGATTTTACTATTGATGATGAAAGAATTGATAATGCTCTAAAAGAATTAAAAATTATAAATAAATATCTTGGAGGAAATTTAGTAACAAAAAAGGGTTTTAAAAAAATCTTGACGGAAATTCCAACAAAAAATTTAATTAAAGTTCTTGATGCTGGCGGCGGAGCTTCTGATATTCTTTTATCCTTAGAAGAAATTAATCTTAAAATCTTTTCTGTTGACTTAAATAAACGAATTACAAAGTATGTAAAGAGAAACTCATCGGAAATTGAAGTTGTTTGTGCAGATGTTCTTGCACTTCCCTATAAACAAAAGCAGTTTGATGTTGTTCATTTGTCTTTATTCCTTCATCATTTTAGTGAAAAAGAAATTAAAGAGATTTTATCACGACTTTCAGGTATTGCAAAATATGGAATAGTAATTAATGATCTCCAGAGATCAATATTTGCTTTCTTAGGGATTAAAATTTTAACATCTCTATTATCCAAAAATGAATTTGTAAAGTATGATGGGCCTCTTTCAGTCAGAAAAGGTTTTAAAAAAGCTGAATTAGTGAAAATTCTAAATGAGCTGAAATTCAATTATGAAATAAGGTACAAATGGGCATTCAGATGGTTAGTGATAATTTATTTAAATAACTCAAATCAACGCTTATAAGTAAATCTTTGTCTGTGAAAAGTTTCCTTAAAAAATGTTTGGTTGAATGACTGAATGGATGTATGATAAAAATATTCAATCATTCATCCATTCTTCATAGTAATTTATTTAGTTAATTTAAATGCTCAACTAAAGTAAATAATGAAGTATAATTTTGAAGTTGGAATAGTTGGCGGTGGTCCTGCTGGCTCAACAGCGGCAGCATATTTAGCCAATTATGGTTTTAACGTTTGCCTGTTTGAAAAGAAATCTTTTCCTCGAGAAACACTTTGCGGCGAATTTTTATCTTCAGAAGTAGTTC
>CAYNUV010000744.1:0-1525 GCA_964400245.1 uncultured Ignavibacteriaceae bacterium | reverse complement strand
TAATAAGAAGGAATATTAATCCAGAAAGAAATCTTCCAACAGTTAAAATTAAAGCTCCTGATTTGTCTACCGCCTTTTTAGCGAAGATGTTTGCAGCAGCTAAGAATAACGATCCTATTAATATATAGATATCCCCTGTTCTTATTTCTGTCAGTTTTAGTTGACCAACAGACACGAAGTAGATGGAAACAATTATTAAAACAAAAAACAACCGCGATTTTAATGACAAGCTTTCTCTTAAAAACAATGTAGCAAGAATTGCAGTAACTGCAGTTGTTACGATTTGTGATAGCGATGCAAACGTTCCAGCAGACTGTACTAGGCCAATAAATCTAAAAAGAATGAAAAATCCGGATGCGAAAATTCCGGCGAGGACTACATATTTCCAAGCGTTGACTGGTGTGTTTTTAAAAGATTTTATAAACTTACTTTTATTAAATAAAAGAACAAAGATCACAGAAAATAAAAAACCGAACGCGACGCTTTGCGTAGAGAATACAAGTGAATTTATATGATGCGTAGCGCCTATTTTATCAATAATTCCAACCGTTCCGAGACCAATAGAGTTTATTAGCGCTAGTATTACACCTGTCTTGTAGCTAATCTTTGTCATTAAAGTGATTATGACATCAATTCATTTGTGAGGCAATGATATCCTGCTGCTGAGAAGAGGAATTGCGATGTTGGTGTAATGACATGATCTATACCCAAAGATTGAATTTTTTCCTCAACCCCCGTGGTAACAAATTTATCTCCACCCAATAATACACCAGGTAATGCCAGGCAATTTACAGATAATTTTCCTTTTCCATCAAAATCAATACTATCTATTGGGTCAATTTCAATCAGTTCGATATTATGTGATTTTGTGAACTGTCTGATCGCATCAGCATTTTTTATTAATTTCAAACAAGCAATAACGCCAGACAATTTTCCGCTTTTATCAAGTATAATCGTAAAAACGGTATCCATATGAAATGCATTTGTTTCAACGATTAATGTTTCACTCACTCGCAATAGTTTTCCCGCTTCCTCTACTCCTTTTCTATTGCTCCTTGAGACACCAGAAAATAAAATATTTTCCTGTTTTGCAAAATAACACTCCCCTCCTTCTATATTTGTATCTTCTGATAACGCATGAAGTTTATAATTTTTTTCCTCCAAATATTTTTTAACATGCTCAATTTCGGGTTGTCTCTTTTTTTCTGAGAAATTACTAATTACCATTTCTCCTTTTTGATTTGAGACAAATGTATCGCGAATAAAGATAGCGTCATGTTTGTATAGCTGATTAGTGTCAAGTTCTGCTGGAAAAGGAATTATTTCAACTTCTGCAAATTTTTGGAGAGTTTGTAGAATTTGATTATATTCCCTCAAAACTATTTCTTGATCTGGGATAACTCCATCTGTCATTGCCCAATTATTTTCATAAACGGGAGTTCCCTTCCCCCACCAGTTTTGCTTGGGAAGTTCGGAGAAAAGGATTTTCATAAATAATTTTAGACTTTTGCTTCAAGAAGCTTTT
>CAYNUV010000743.1:0-1528 GCA_964400245.1 uncultured Ignavibacteriaceae bacterium | reverse complement strand
GCTGCTTCATGAGAATTATGATAAGTAAAAACAACATTACAACCTTGCGAAACAAACTCAGAAACAATAGCTCTTCCAATACCCCTTGTACCGCCTGTTATTATTGCTCTTTTATTTTTTAATTTCATGCAACATCTTTAGTCTCTAAAGAAGACAGATAATGTTTCCTGATTTCTTCAAGCTTGTTAAAATCCTCTTCACCAAAAAAATATTTTAGCTCTTCGATGCACGCTTCATAAATTGAAGTTTCAGGCAAAGGATTTTTGTTGCAAGTTTTTAACCTGTCAATATGTTCATCATCTATTGTAAGTGCACCTTCAAAAATTGTTAGAGGAAATAAAACACAAAATTGAGGTTTGTACTTCCATTTATGAACACCTTCATGTATTGCGAATTTCTGAAGAGTACACAATCCGTTTTTATCAAGGAAAGTACATTTATGATTATTTAATTCTGTACCAACAGCAATACCCGATTCAAAATCATCATCTTTCTCAGGAGGCTCAAACCATTTTGATGTATCCTTAACTTGTGTGGAATCAAAAAAAGGAATTAGCTTATTTTTTATTTTCAATATTTCTTTTGATTCATTCAGGTCTGTATAAACTCCATATAGACAGCATTCGCCTGAACATTTACAACCGAATTTAAATGTAAATATTTTGGGATCTATCTTTAACCCGTTTATTTTTAATTCAAAATTATTATTCATTACAGATACTTCTCCACGTCGGTGAATTTATCTATTCCAAAAGTTTTTACCTCCGGATTAATTCTTTTAACTAAGCCCTGTAATACTTTCCCGGGACCAACTTCATAAAATTCATCAACGCCATCTTCAATCATATTATTAATAATTGCAACCCATGGAACAGGAGAAGTTAATTGTTCATAAAGCAGGTTCTTTATTTCATCTTTATTCTGAACAGGCTTAGCTGTTACATTTACATAAACTGGAATTTTTGCATTGTAAAAATTTGTCTGATCAAGAGCAAACTTCAGTTTTTCTTTTGCAGAGTTCATTAATGGCGAATGAAAAGCTCCGCTTACCTGAAGCTCTTTAACAAGCTTAGCACCTTTTGATTTACAAATCTCCATTGCTTTCCTTACACCATTAACATCACCTGAGATAACAATTTGTCCCGGTGAATTAAAATTAGCACATTGTACAACTCCCATGCTTGAAGCTTCATCACAGCATTGAATAACAATCTGTTCATCAAGACCGACAATTGCAGCCATTGTACCTGGACTCTCAACTCCGGCTTTCTGCATTGCAATTCCTCTTTCACGAACAAGTTTTATCGCTTCATAAAACTGAACCGCACCCGATGCAACAAGAGCAGAGTATTCACCAACCGAATGTCCTGCAACTGCATCGGGAGAGAGTGTTCTAATAATACTTGATAAAACAACACTATGCAAGAATATTGCCGGCTGTGTAAACTCAGATTGTTTTAATTGTTCTTCAGGACCATTAAATAAAATATAAGAAAGGTTTATCCCAAGTGCATCATCGGCAATCTTA
>CAYNUV010000742.1:0-1532 GCA_964400245.1 uncultured Ignavibacteriaceae bacterium | reverse complement strand
TAAACCGTCGTACTGGGTAAACCGGTACCGAGGGTTCGAATCCCTCCCTCTCCGCATGAAATTATTTGATTTATAATTAAAGCTATATAATAACTTTTCAACATTAATCCTGAATCTCACCTGTTAAATCCTTCATTATTTTCAAAATGTACATTATTGATATTGTAATTAAGAATTGTTCTATTCTGAGTCAAAAATAATAATGTGATTGAGTACAAGCCTTTAATTTATTATTTACTCATCTGAAAAATTATTCATATTGATGAACAAATTTAGAGCTTTTTTGTTCTAATGTTAAAAGATTCATAGAGAATAACCATTAGTTACATTCCGCAATTAGATGGCATTATTTTCTCTAACTACTCCTAAAATCTTATAAAATAAAGATGTTTAATCATTAAAGTCTAAGGTTAAAGAGTCACATGAAAAAGAATCTTATTATTATTTTTTTGTTTCTTATAGTCAATTCTTCATTTTCCCAATGGACAAGCATTTCACCGTTACCAAGCGGAGTAACAATGAACTCAATTCAGTTTATTGATGATAATACCGGCTGGGTGTTGTGTAGTGATGGATTAATATTAAAAACAACAAATGCAGGTGAAGATTGGGTTTTATTGAACACAGGTACATCAGCTTACTTAAGGTCAATATCATTTATTGATTCACAGAATGGTTGGGCTGTTGGTAACGATAATACAATTCTTAAAACTGCAGATGGTGGTATTTCCTGGACACCGCTTAATAGTGGTGAACCTTCTAACTCAGCATTTGGTTATGTTAAGTTCTTTAATGAAAATGTAGGATATGTAGTTGGAGGATATAGTTCTGGTGAAGGTGGATTGAACTTCATTACTAATGATAAAGGTAAAAACTGGAAGACAAATACATATGGAGACAGAAGCTGGTTTGATACAGTTTATTATAATGAAAAGAAAGAACTAGTTTCTGAGTTATTTGATTACACAACAAACAAGGTATTGAAATTTAAATCTGAAGATAATGGAAATAGCTGGTCAACAAAAGGTGAGGGAAAAGGAAAATGGTTGAAAGAAATTAATTTTGAAGATAATAACAGTATGGAAGGAACTTCAGTAGATTTTAGAAATGTTGCTTCAATATGTCTAATGACAACAAATGGTGGAAATACATGGATAGAAAAACCTTCAGTTAGTCCCGGACCCGCAACTTTCACAGATGAAAATACAGGTTTTGTGGTAAAAGGCGATTTAGTTTATAAAACCACAGATAATGGAGATAACTGGAATGTTGTTTATTCAAATGGCAATGGTTCGATGTATGTCCAATTCTTTTTAGATAATAATAATGGATGGGTTGCAGGCTCAAGGTTTACAGGACTTAGAAGAACAACAAATGGCGGAAGCACATGGCAGGAATGTGATTTGGATGTAAATACTAACTCTCTCTTTTTTATTGATCAGGATAACGGCTGGTGTTCCTGGTCTAGCGCTTGGGAAGATTTTGGTATATTAAGTAAAACCACTAATGGCGGATTAACCTGGCAAACAGTC
>CAYNUV010000741.1:0-1533 GCA_964400245.1 uncultured Ignavibacteriaceae bacterium | reverse complement strand
TAGTTTTTGGATCTCAAAGTTGGGTTAAAAATAAAGTCTCAGGAAATTTTAAGTGGGGTCCTTTCAGTGAAATACGTGGAGTTACAGGAGAAATTGTCCTTGAAGCTACCAAAGGAAATGTACCCTATGCAACAGGTGTAGCATCAGTATTTAGTTCAGAAGCCACATCAACAGATACAATTAATCTTGGTTTAGGTTTCTGGTCAGCTTGGAATCGTTGGGGTTCAGGCTCAACACACGTCAATACATTTTATTCATTTCATTCTACATTTGGCGGTAGTGACAACATACCCCCTGCTAATGTCACAATAGATACATTTTATCATTTCTATGGTAAAGGAGATTTCCCCTCATACTTTGGTGGTGATTTAGAAGCTGATGGTAATGTAATCAAGTTTGAAAACCTTCCCTCAGACTCAACAGTCTTAGCAACAGGTCAATTATATTTTGATTCCAATGGTTTCTTGAAAAGAAAATTTTAACACAATGTTGTGTACACTTACATCCTTGCCTTTCTTTCTTTCGAACCCACGCCCTATTTTGCTTCGCCGCAATAAGGCTCTCATATATCTTAGCATTATCATCACTTAAGTGTAGCTGTGTGTTCCACAACTACATTATTGCTATCTGTTTGTTTTTATAGCTTATTGTTTTGCTTACCAATCAAGTATAAAGTTCATTATATCTTTGTATTTTTAAGCCGTTTGCGTAAATATCAAAAGTTGGGAAATTTTTCGCAACTTTATTAGGAAATTAAAAGATATATTTTTATGTTTGTGGAGGTTTGAGAAAGGAGGCTGTATGAAGGAAACAAATTCTGATTCTGCATTATCTTCCATTTACACTTTACTTGCAGAAGGAAACTCTAAAACATTAATTAATGTTGTAGAAGAAAAATATAAAGAGCTTGGCCTGTCAGAAAATCAATTTTGTAATTTAATGAATTTCCAAAGAAAATCTTGGGAAAGAATTGTATGTGGGGAACACAAAAAAATAGATATTTCTATAATAATAAAACTATCAAATTTTTTAGGTGTTGATGTAAGAAATATTATTCAACTTTATATCTCTAATGCTAAACCAGAAGAAATTAATGATCTGGAAAACACCAAAAAGTTTAGTTTTTTAGTTAATAATTTCGATTTGAGAAACCTAAAGAAAATCAGGTTTATTGATAACATTAAAGACCTTGACCATATTCAAGGAAGAATTGTTAAATTCTTTGATTTAAATAATATCTTTGAGTATAAAAATGTCGGGTTCACGCCACTATTTAAGAAATCCAAAATTCATCATTCAGATAAAATGCTTACGTTTTGGAAGAATCTTGTTTGGGAACAATTTCAACAAATAGAAAATCCTTATCCTTACAATGAAGAAAAGCTAATCTCAATAGTTCCAAAGATGAGGGAATCTTCATTAAATTTGAAAGACGGATTTGCAAAGTTTATTAAAGGCTTGTATGAATGTGGTTTAACAGTTATTGTTGAAACATACTGCTCTAAAACAGGCGGTATTCAGGGAGCTACTTTT
>CAYNUV010000740.1:0-1536 GCA_964400245.1 uncultured Ignavibacteriaceae bacterium | reverse complement strand
AACTTTTCTTTTAATAAAGTGTATCTTCCATACTTTCCCTTAAATAGTTCTATTTGTCCAAACTGATCAACTTTATTTTCAAAATCATTTCCATATGCTGATTTCAATTCAGTTTGTACAGTTTCTAAATCTCTTTTTATTTCATCAGAAGCTCTTTCAGCAAGTTTTCTTTTTACTTGTTCCAGTTTTTCAGGGAGCACATTATTTATAAACTCTTCAACATCACGACTTCGCAGTTTTAGTATTCTGTAAATACCAAAATCTAAATCGCTATTATTTAATTGGAATAATTCTCTTAGAAGTTCAATAAAATTTTCTTTTGGATTCTGAGGCATTTTCTATTTTTTTCTTTTTATTTAATTAAAAATATCATATTTTATTCAAAAACAATTGTGGGGGTTTATCCCTTTAATGAATATACTCAATTACAAAAACATTTATGAAAGTAGTTTTTTAGTCCTATAATCCAGTTCATCTCTTTTAATTATTTTAAATGCATTGAAAGGATTTGTAAAATGAAATCTTTAATCATACCTGTTTTCCTTTTTTCATTTATCTTATCATCTTCCTCTTTCCCTCAGTTTTCTTCTGTTCGCATTCAAATTATTGATGTAGGTCAGGCAGACGGTATTCTTATCAGGACTCCAAATGAAAAATGGATTGTTATTGATGCTGGAACAAGTAAAAAATTATCTGAATCTATGGAAGATACTTGGAATGTTGATACTGTCTCATTGGCTGTTGTATCTCATCGCCATCTTGATCATCTGGGAGGAATGGATGATATCTTAAAGGATTTTCCGGTAAATCTGTTCCTTGGTAATATGGAGGATTGCCCGGGAAATACTTCAGACGATAAAGTTAGAAATATTATTAATGAGAAAGAGATCTCTGTCCATTCCTTAAGTATGGATACTATTTCTATTGATGGTGTAAATTTTATTATCCTGCCGCAGCCGCCGCCAAGCGATTGTCCGGATGACGAAAATGATAACTCAATTGTTGTAAAGCTTGAGTATGGTGAATTCTCAATGATTTTTTCCGGTGATGCAGAAACCGGTGAACTTGATTGGTTAGCCCAGAATTATCTGGAGTATTTAGATGTTGATATTCTAAAGGCTTCTCATCATGGTAGCAATAACGGATCATCGGATAACTGGTTGAATGCAGTTAAACCCGAAATAGTAGTAATTTCAGCAGGCGTCAATGCAAGATATGGTCATCCGCAACAAAATGCAGTTGATGATTACAATGAAGTAACTGATGGAAAGCTTTATTGCACAAATCGACATGGAACCATTCGTATTTACGGTTATTCAGATGGTCGTGTTAATATCTCAACACAACGTACTTCCTCCAAATCCTGTGTTTATGATGGAACTCATTACGATAATTAATAAAGAAAAATTCAGGAAAAATATTTTCAACCCACTTTACATTTTTTGAAATCAGTTCATCTTGGCATTGACAGCCAGTGTTACATAAGAAATTTTATAGTACAGGCTAATCATCTTCACATTACTAATCTTTCTATCG
>CAYNUV010000739.1:0-1538 GCA_964400245.1 uncultured Ignavibacteriaceae bacterium | reverse complement strand
AAAAGCTGCCGACCAGAATCTTACATCTGCAATTTTTAATTACGGAATATTATTACTAAATGGCTGGGGTGTTGAGTGGAATCCCTTTGAAGCATTTAAATGTTTTCAAACTGCTGCTGAATCCGGGATGGCTCAAGCTCAGCATATAGTTGGACTGTTTTACACTGATAACATGATTGTTAAAAGAGACTGGAGCTTGGCTTACAAATGGGTAAAACAATCCGCGGATAAAAATTATGAACCTGCTGAAGAATCTCTCACTGAGTTGTTGAATAAGATCCCCGTTGATCAGCTTGATACTTCCTTTATTAAACCCAAAACAATTTCTGATAAACATAATGAAGATAATTCTCTTGTATCATCACTGGGACTTGCATTTATAGATTTTGAATTAGTTTCCGATTCTGTATCAGAAATAACAGATAAAATGCTGATTGATGATTTAACAAATCCTGGTAATGAAAATATTCCAGATTCTCTGAAGAAAGAAATTAAAAATTTAAATGAGCTGGATGAAAGTATATTTGCAGAATTACTAAAGCTGGCAGATAACGGAAGCCCTGAAGCTTTAGCAATTCTCGGAAGATTGTATGACAAAGGAATTCATTTTAAAGAAGAAGATATTGCCGCTGCTGCATATTACATAAGAGCTGTAAGATTTGATTCACCAACAGCAAGCAGGCTGCTATATGAATTATGTAAGGAAAGTAAGTTCATAACTCAGGTTCAGAATTTATCTTCTAAAGAAGATCCTGAGGCTCTCTTTGCATGGTATGGCATAACTGTTTTAGGTTTTGACTTAAGAATAGTTGAGACAGATGCACTCAATCTTTTACTAAAATCTGCTTCAAAAGGATATCTCCCATCAATTAATGAATTAGGATTAAATTATTACACAGGAAATATTCTCGATGAAGATAAAAAGAAAGCACTTGAATTATGGCAATCAACAGAAAGATTAAATAACCCTGAAGCAAAAACCAGGATTGCTGCCGGAATTATTTTTGGTGAGATTGATTTAAATGAGCTTTCTGAATCAATTAAAATTTTATACAAATCAATGGAAGATGGATCTGTTCTTGCCCAGGTTGCATTAGCTTATGCATATGAAAACGGAATTGGTTTAAAAAGAAATAAATCTGAAGCTGTAAAATATTACAGGTTTGCTGCACAAAGGGGAAACAGGTTTGCTTATACAGAACTTAAAAGATTATATAATGAAATCCGTCCCGCTGATTCTCAGTTCAGGGTTTATTAACTTTCCTTAGAAAAACTTTTCACATATTGTAATGATTAATTCCAAACTTCCGGGTGTTGGCACAAGTATTTTTTCTGTTATGTCCAGGATGGCTGCTGAATACAATGCTATTAATCTTTCACAAGGCTTTCCTGATTTTAACTGCCCTGATGAACTCCTCAACCTCGTTGCTGAATACCAGTCAAAGGGTTTTAATCAATATGCACCAATGCTTGGTGTCCCGAAATTAAGAGAGCAGTTATCAAAAAAAATAAAAAAACTTTACAAAAAAGGTTATAAT
>CAYNUV010000738.1:0-1541 GCA_964400245.1 uncultured Ignavibacteriaceae bacterium | reverse complement strand
ATCTTATATTCTGCAGAATTTTACCAGTAATTTTCTCCCGGTTTTCCATCAAAAGATCTTGTCCCTTTTTTATAAGCAGTAAGAACATCACGGGGAATGAATATATTATTTTGAGAGAAGCTTAAAGAAGAAGCTATTAATAAAATTACAATGAGATAAGACTTCATTCCTTCACTCTTAGATTTTACTTTTTCATTTGTGTTTGATGGTCATGCTGAATCCTGACATTCATCAGGACAGGCTTGTTTCAGCATCTTCTTCAGTTTAAAAGATTCCGAAACAAGTTCGGAATGACTTTAAGGATTATCAAATAAAGAGTCTGCTTTACCGGTTAGTTTATTTTTGCCGAAACTTTTGTAAGCGAGATTTGTCGCTTCTCTTCCTCTTGGCGTTCTTTGTATAAATCCCTGCTGAATTAAAAATGGTTCATATACTTCCTCAATCGTTCCGGGGTCTTCGTTAACAGCAACCGAAAGTGTATTAAGCCCAACCGGCCCGCCTCTGAACTTTTCAATAATTGTAAGAATAATATCTTTATCCATTTCATCAAGCCCGAATTCATCTACCTCCAAAGCTTTTAATGCTTTTTTAGAAATTTCAATATCAATTGCATTTTTATCTTCATAATCTGCAAAATCTCTTGTTCTTCTTAAAAGCCTGTTTGCAATTCTTGGCGTTCCTCTTGACCGTTTGGCAATTTCAAAAGCCGCATCTTCTTTAATTTTTATATTTAATATTGATGATGAACGTGTGATAATTCTTTTAAGTATGTCAGAATCATAATAATCCAAACGGAATTTTATTCCGAACCTGTCTCTTAAAGGTGATGTTAACATTCCTTCACGGGTTGTTGCACCAATCAGAGTATATTTAGGTAAACTTATCTGAACTGAACGAGCATTTGGTCCGCTGTCAATCAATATATCAAGCTTGTAATCTTCCATTGCAGAATAAAGATATTCTTCAATAACAGGGCTTAGGCGATGAATCTCATCAATAAATAAAACAGATTTTTCTTCAAGGTTTGTAAGGAGACCGGCAAGATCTCCCGGTTTTTCAAGTACAGGGCCGGAAGTAATTTTTAATCTTGCACCAAGCTCATTTGCAATTATGTATGCAAGGGTTGTTTTACCAAGTCCCGGTGGTCCTGTTAATAAAACATGATCAAGTGCTTCGTTTCTTTTATTGGTTGCGGAAATAAAAACTGTGAGGTTATCGGTTATTTTAGTTTGCCCGGCAAACTCTTTAAGAAACATAGGACGGAGAGTTTGCTCATATTTTTTTTCTTCAAGATCAATTTCGCTGTTTAAAGCTCCGGATTTTGTCATTCAATTTTTCCATTGTTATACGAGCTTCAGCTCGCGGAATGAAAAAGAAATTATGGATTTAACCATAGATTTATAAATAATTTTGGCTAAAGCCAATTACTTTTGGTTTATGCTTTTCCATGACTTATTAAGACGGTCTCAAAAGTAATATATAATGTCACACTGAGCCTATCGAAGTGTTTTTCCGATAAAAAATGTCAGTCTTCGACAAGC
>CAYNUV010000737.1:0-1541 GCA_964400245.1 uncultured Ignavibacteriaceae bacterium | reverse complement strand
AATGAAAAATTATTATTTGTACCAACTACCAAAGGAATACCCGGATATTTCTCGCCTCTTTTTAATCCGAGATTGGATAAAGCAGTATCTATCTTCATATCTAATTCCCATTCAGAGTATTTTTCTGGCGTAAGTACACTTTTCCCTAAATAGGATCGAAGAATATTAAACGCGTCTCGTTTAATAATTGGGTTCTCACTAACTAATAAATCATTCACATATTGGTCTGATAAAATATCCATTTTGGTTTTTGTTAATGCTTCAATTGACTCATACGTGAGTTTATTTTGTTCAGTTTCGTTTGTAATTAAATTTTCCCGAACGTTATCAATTTTAACTATGTACCATCCGTCATCCGTACGAATTGGAGCTGAAACACTTCCTGCTTTTAGTGTATCAAGAATTTGTGCGAAGACCGGATTTTTAATGTAGATATTATATAAAATACTTTTCATTTGCCTGTCATCAGCAAAAACAGAATCATTTATTTGCGCATAAAAAAGAGAATCAAAAGGAACTGAACTTTTTAATTGTTTCAAGTAATGTTCAATAGATTGCTGGTTTTCAGAATATAACCACCTGATCTCGTATTCAATAAGTTTCTTTCCAATAACTTTTTCAATTTCATTTTCGTTTATCTCCACTTTAGGCAATATCTCTTTTCTGAATAATTCTTCTGCAGCTAAATCAGATTGAATATCATTAAATAATCCCTTTGCATAATCTTGCTCAATACTTCCTTCCTTATACCCTTCCAATGCCAGAAGTTTTTCATTGATTATATAGTTTAAGTATGTTTCTTTCGAATTATTTTTTCTTTTTGGGAATGCAGGTCCGAATTCATAATTGTAATAAAACTCTTCTGCAGTAATTTTTATTGTATCAACTTCAGCAACTATTTCTTCTTTATTAATAATATTTTGATTTTTTTGATTGAACAAATCCTGCGGAAAGGTGATGTTCAGATTTAAAAAATATAATATTAGCAGAAATTTTTTCAATTATTATTTCAAAAGAATTTTGTGGAAATATTTTAAAGGATAATTGTTAAAATTTTATCCCTACCGAAAAACTGTGTATATTTTTCAAACGTCCAAAGTCTCTAAAGGCATAATCAAAATTAACCGCTGCTGTACTTAAAAGCATTTGCGAATTTACTCCTGCACCAAATGATAATCCGCCTTCAGCATCCTGAAGAAATAAAGAATTATATCCCCCTCTAAGAGATATATAATTCATAAATGAAAATTCAGCGCCGACATTTAAACTCTGGTAATCATTATTTGGGACTAAAGCATCGGCAGAGATAGTTAGCTTATAATCATCGTAATCAACTGCATGAGATGAAACACCAATCTGGAAGTAAAGAGGCAGATCCCACGAATCTAATTCAATGTTAACAGGTATTCTCTCATTTGAGCCCTGTTTGGTTTCGTCTACCCGAATAAAATATCTCGAATCCCTGCCTTCAAGACGCATTGGCGTACCGAAGTTTGACATTACGGCTCCAATTGTTAATCCTCCTAATAAATCCGTTCTAA
>CAYNUV010000736.1:0-1542 GCA_964400245.1 uncultured Ignavibacteriaceae bacterium | reverse complement strand
TGATATAAACAAAATTTCAAAACAAATTTTAATAAATATAAAAACAAAAACAATAAGGTTTAAGAAATTGACACCTTCTCAAAGAAATTTGTTATTTCATGTTTTTGATATAATCAGAAGTGTTTTAGATCCCAAAACAGCTGATGATCTTATTAATAAAATTGAAGAAGAGATTTAATGAGAAATATTCTTCTTATCGAACCAAATTACAGAAATAAATATCCTCCAATTGGTTTGATGAAGATATCAACTTATCACCGAATGCTGGGAGATAAAATCACCTTTTTCAAGGGAGACTTGAAAGATTTTATTGTTGAACAAATTTATGAAGACTGTTTAATTAAACTGATTCGAATTGACAAAACAATTGATTGGGTTTCCAAATCTGAAATTATTAAAAAATATATCAAAAATAAGAATAAAAATGTTTTAGACAATCTTAATTTTTCTAATTCAAAATACAACCATTTAATAGAGAAGTGCCTTATAGGATTTTCAGATTATTACCGAAAAAGAGAATTTGAAAACAATCCTAAATTTGACCGGATATATGTAACCACACTCTTTACATTTTATTGGAAAATTACGGTTGAAGCTATTCACTTCGCTAAGAAATTGGTAAAAAAACCTGATCAACTTTTGGTTGGTGGAGTAATGGCTTCTTTATTAATGAAAGAGATAGAAATTGAAACAGGAATAAAACCAATTCCAGGATTATTAGATAGACCAGGAATATTAGACAAAACTCCTAAAGCAAGGAATATTATTATAGATGATCTTCCTTTGGATTATTCTATTCTTGATGAAATAGAATATGAATATCCGACACAAAGTGCTTACATAACCTTCATGACAAAAGGGTGTACAAGAAAGTGTTCTTTTTGTTCTGTCCCAAAACTTGAACCTACTTATAAACCTAAGATTGAAACAACTGATAAATTTCAAGAGATTAAAACACGCTTCGGTGACCAACAGAATTTATTATTAATGGATAACAATGTATTAGCATCACCTAATTTTCCAGAGATTGTTCAGGAAATTAAGGATATGGGATTTTATAAAGGTGCAACTTTTGTAGAACCTAATCAATTAAAAATTGCTATCCGCAACTTGAGAAGCGGTTATAATGATAAAGCTTATATTAAGCGTTCTTATAGACTAATACATGATTTGATGAGAAAACTTCACGGAAAAAGTAAAAAAGAATTTCAAAACATTTTGAATAAATATGAACTTTTAAAATTAGAAACAGTTACAAAAAAGAATTTATTAAAAGCGAACAAACTTTTAGCTCCTTATTATGAGATATATAGACCTAAAGTTGTAAAACCAAGATATGTTGATTTTAATCAGGGAACAGATGCAAGGTATGTAAATGATGAGATAATGAAGTTAATGAGTGAAATACCTATTCGACCACTGCGGATAGCATTTGATTATTTAGGTTTAAAAGACACTTATATTAAAGCAGTTGAATTAGCCGCAAAATATGGAATTAAAGAACTTTCAAATTATATACTTTATAATTTTCATGATTCTCCT
>CAYNUV010000735.1:0-1551 GCA_964400245.1 uncultured Ignavibacteriaceae bacterium | reverse complement strand
AAAAGGCGATGAGATAAAAAATCTTTTGCTTAAAAAAGCTAAGGATATTGCATCCGATCTTACTGAAAGAAGCCATAAGTTTATTGATTCATCAAAGAAATTTTCAGACGGCAGATATGCAGGAACAATTGAATCACTTGAAAACGAATATTACAGCATTAAGTATGCAATTAATTCTGCGTTTGATAATTACAAAAGAAATTCCCGTGAAAATTTTTTATATCCGGATGATGACGATCTTTTTATTGATTTTGAAGATGAAGCTCTCCCTAAATATATTGGGATGAGAAGACGAAGAAGATAACCGTTCTTATCAAATTGTCTCTCACAAATAGCTTAATAATTTAGATCTCTTCCGTTCCTTATAATTTTTATACAGGTAACAAGCCGGGTATAAGCCAATAATAACAACAACCCACACCAGGTAAACTGCGGATAATGGGTAACCCCATTTAACTTCCCAGAAGAACGGATAACTACCGAACATAAAAGCCGGATCTATTCCTGTTGCATTTGCAGTGAGAACAGCGAGAAGATGAATAACCGGCACATGCAGCAAGTAATAAAACATCGGAACACGTCCGAATACAATAAGAAAAGATTTGTGAAGATCTTTTATATTTTCAAGAAAAGAAAGAAGTAAAATTGCCGGACCTAATGTCATCAATAAATAAAGAAGAGACGGCGGATATTTTGTTGTGTCTATAAAATCGAATAAAGTAAAAATAAAATTTCTTTGTATAGTCCATTTATTAGCATCGCCATAAACATCAATTAATCTTATTAAGATAAAAGCTGTTATTAAACTTAACCCTAACCAGAATAAAATCTTTTTTCTTTTTTCAGCTTCCAATTGATATAAAGTACCAAAGCAATACCCGGCAGACATTACTCCGATCCATGGAATAAGTGGGTAACCTGCAAAGAAGATATAACCATTTCCAAGATCAATTGTATTACCAAAATGAAGGATATTCCAAAGCCATGAAAAAGAGCCAAACTGTTCCGGCGATATTCCATCTAAAAGATTGTGAGTAAAAATCATTATTATACTAAAGGCAGCAATTGCCTTAAGCTGCAAGTGAATTAGAAAAGATAAAATGATCATTGACCAGCCGAGTGCCCATATAACTTGTCCTACTAAAAATGAATAATCAAATCCGAATGTCCATCCTAATCTTACAAGAGTAAATTCCAGAACAAGCAGCCATAAGCCTCTTGATAAAAGGAATTTTGTAACATCGCTTTTTGATTTTCCCCTTCCCATCGAAAGGAAGGCTCCTGTTCCTGCAAGAAATACAAAAACCGGTGCACAGTAGTGAGTTATCCATCTTGTAAGAAATAATGCAACGCTTGTTTGCTCAAGATCGAGGGGATCGAAACGGACGTTTGTGAAATAATCTCTTACATGATCAAGAGCCATCAAGACTATTATCAATCCCCGAAGAAAATCAATTGAATCAAATCTCGGTTTTATAACCGAAGATATAGATTTGGCTGATCTTATTTTTATTTCTTCATCCGATGCAACAAGCAAGTCTTTGAACATAA
>CAYNUV010000734.1:0-1557 GCA_964400245.1 uncultured Ignavibacteriaceae bacterium | reverse complement strand
TTATAGAGATTGCAACCCGTTTAATGCTTGGTGAAAAAGTGCCAAAGATTCACAAGTCCTCTTTTGATGTTGATTATGTTGGAGTAAAAGCTTCACAGTTTTCATTTACAAGATTGAAGGGCTCTGATCCCGTGACAGGAGTTGAAATGTCCTCAACAGGCGAAGTTGCATGCCTTGGCGATGATTTCAATGAAGCTTTTCTGAAAAGTCTTATATCAACCGGATACAGGATTCCTGAGAAAGCTATTATGCTATCCACGGGAACTTTAAAAAGCAAAGCTGAACTGATTGAGGAATTATTGTTCCTTAAAAAGCTGGGGTTAAAGTTTTACGGAACGGAAAAGACAGCAATTTTTTATAAACAAAATGGAATTGACGTTGAAATCCTTTACCGGTCTTTTGAAAATAAAGAACCATCAATACTTACATATATGGCTGAAGGAAAAATTGATATGGTGATAAATATCCCCAAAACTTCTGAGAAGATGGAATTGGATAATGATTACTTAATACGGCGCAAAGCCATTGATCTGAATATTTCTCTTTTTACAAATGTTCAGTTTGCAAAAAGATTCTTCAAGGCACTTAAGCAATACAGTGAAGAGAGTCTCAATGTTAAAAGCTGGGATGAGTATAGTTAAATTAAGTGCAAGTGTAAGTTCAAGAGTAGTACTTGAAATCATACTTGATCTTCATATTTATTTCTATTCTTATAAAAGGAAAAAATCCAAAAAACCAAAATCATGATTAACCCCGCATAAGAGGACCCATCTCTGAATAAAACTGAGTAAACGTGATAATCTATTACTTCTGCAGTTTTCTCATCTATAAATCTTGCCTTGATGGAAATTGTCTCTGAAGAATTAATATTAATATTTTTCAATTGAATATCTTCATTAGCAAAAGTATTGATAAATCCTTTTCCATTTTCAAATCTGTAAGAGCGCCTGTCAATTTCAAAATATTTTCCTGGCCTCTCTTTAACTTCTTTCAGTGTTTTTACAAAATGATTATCTGATTCATAAGGTTGATTTAGTAAGGGTAACGGAAGTAGAAAATATATTAGCAATGTTGTAAAAATTATAATCCACCTTTTTAATTTTGATAATTCCAGGTTTAGAGGGGTAGAAATTCCCTTCTTAAATGTTATAAAGAAATAAATTAATCCCAATAATTTTGTTATTTGTTTTAGTACCTTTAGTTTCTGCTAATGGTCTACAAATTCTTTCTCCTTCTGGAGGGAATATCAACATAAATAAGAGTTCTTCAGCTTCTACCCCCATAGCTTTAACAATTCAGAATCAAGAGCCAATAACTCTCTTTAATATAACATTCCAGCAAAATGATCATATTATTTTACCAACAATTTCTTCTTTAGCTCCAGGGGCAAATACAACAGTTACGGCAAATGTTATTTCAAATCAAGACTTTCTAGGAGATGTTAGATTGAAAGGATTTTATCAATCAACCACAGGATCAGGTCCTTCAGTCAATAGAGATATAACCTTAACCTATAATCCTTCATCTTTCGCTTATTCAATAAGCGAATGTTCTACA
>CAYNUV010000733.1:0-1557 GCA_964400245.1 uncultured Ignavibacteriaceae bacterium | reverse complement strand
GGCCCAAGATCTTCACGTACCCGCCGAGTGGAATTAACGAAAAACAATATTCTGTTTCCCCAAATTTCTTTTTAAAAATTTTTGAAGTAAATAGAACTAATAATCCAATCAGAACATACACATCGGCGATATTAAAAATACCGGAAGATTATAAATCTTGTTTCCTCAGATAATTCGCTTCCAAAACTTAACATACCTCCGGAGTTCTCAACATATAAGAACAGCAAACTTCCTCCTAAATATGACTGTACAGTATTATTCTTCAATTCATTCTGTGCAATTTTTTTAGAAGTCAGATCGCAACCTGCTAACAAAAAAACACTTATGCTGATTAACAAAATTTTTCTAAATAATTTCATAGTATAATTTAATAAATATTGGCTTTTATTAGGTACCCGATAGATATATCCAGTATCCAAAATCTTCAATCCACACTTTCTATTCTTGATTGAGATTGAAAATAAACAGATATTCGTCCATCAAATAAAAAATCATCTGAAAGCAATGAAAGAGATACGTGAGCAAATAAATAATCTTGATGATGAAATTATAAAGCTTCTGGCAGACCGCCGTAAGTTAAGCTTAGAGATCATCAAGTTGAAAAATGAGGGAAAAAATTCAATCAGGGACAAAGCCCGTGAAAAGGAATTGCTTTCTCATCTTGTTGATGTTGGGAAGAAATATGGATTGGACTCTCATTATGTTTCAAAAATATTTTTTGAAATAATTGATGATTCAATAAAGCTGCAGAATAAATTTGTTCTTGATTCAGAAAACAAAAGCCTTGCTGATGTTTTAAAAATCGGTATCCAGGGAATTGAAGGATCATACAGTTACCTGGCATCGAAACAATTTTTTAGCAGTTCTACGAGAGATTTGCACTTTGAAATGTTCAAAAGTTTTGATGAAGTAGTTGAAGCTGTTGAAGATTCCTCAGTTGATTATGCTGTATTACCAATTGAGAATACAACTTCCGGAAGCATTAATGAAGTTTATGATGCACTAACGAGCAGCAACCTTAATATTATCGGCGAAGAAATTTTTGCAGTAAAACATTGCCTTCTTGGTTTGGAAGATATTCCAATTAATAAAATCATAAAAGTTTTTGCCCATTTTCAGGCAGCACGGCAATGCAGTAAGTTTTTAAAATCTATTCCTAATGCCGAAGTTGAATTTTTTGAGGATACAGCTAAATCAGTTCAGAAGATTAAAGAAGAAGGAATTAAAGAATATGCTGCAATAGCAAGTAAGGAAGCAGCAGAAATATTCGGCGTTGAGATTCTCCGTGAAGATATTGCTAACCAGCAGGGAAACTTTACAAGATTTTTAATTTGCTCTCGCGAATCAATTAAGGTTGATGAAAGAATTCCTGCAAAGACTTCTTTGATAATGGCAACAACACATAAACCGGGTTCGCTTGTAGATGCTCTTTCAGTCTTTAGAGATTTTGGAACTAATATGACGAAACTTGAATCGCGCCCGATTATTGGAAATCCATGGGAAGAAATGTTTTATCTCGACTTTCAGGGAAATATCCAGGATCAAAATGTAAAAAAT
>CAYNUV010000732.1:0-1568 GCA_964400245.1 uncultured Ignavibacteriaceae bacterium | reverse complement strand
AATAAAATATGAAGAACTGGTTTCCGATTTTGAAAAAAATTATCCGGAATATTACAACTTGAAATATCAAACGGGATCAATATCTGTTCTGGAAATCCAGGAAAAATTAAATGAGAACACAAATATTATAGAATACTTTGTTGGAGACAGCACTATAAATGTATTTATAATTTCAAAGAATAAATTTGATATTGTTTCTATAAAGAAGCCGGATAATTTTTCAGAGCTTGTAAAGAATTTTTATTCCTCAATTTTAAAAACTGAAACAGAAAAATATATTACTTCATCCAATGAATTAAGCAGACTTCTGATTTTCCCTCTGATGGAAAAATTAAAACTCAAAGAAAAACTCATAATCATTCCTCATGATTTATTATTCAAAATTCCTTTCGAAGCATTGTTTACATTGCAGGAAAATGATAATAGCGATTACAGTAAATTCAGTTATCTGATTAAAACTTTTGATATTTCTTATCATTACTCATCAATGCTTTACATTAATAGTCTAATAGAAAGAAATGAATTATTAGCTGGTAAAAATCACATAAACAATTCAGATAATCATTTAAAAAGTTTTATAGGATTTGCACCTGTATTTGCAGATAGTGATTTAACGGGTTATACAATGGCAAGTAAAGATTTTCTATTCGCAAATTCAGAAGACTCTTTGCGCTCAGCAACAATTGATGGAAAAAAATTTAATGAATTGAAATATAGTGAGTGGGAAGTAAAATCAATTATTAATCTTTTTGCAAAAAATGAAAAAGATAATTCAAGTCTTGCTTTTTTTCATTCCGATGCGACAGAAACCGCTTTAAAAACAAATATCAGTAACTATAATATTGTTCATTTTGCAACCCATAGCTTTATGAATGAATTACAACCTAAGATTTCCGGAGTGGTGTTTGCACAACCATTGGATTCTCTTTCTTCTGATGATGGAATACTGTATGCTGGAGAAACTTATAATCTGGATATGAATGCGGATCTGGTAGTTTTAAGCAGCTGTGAAAGTGGGTTAGGCAAGTTGATTCGTGGAGAAGGTTTGATGGCTTTGACCAGAGGTTTTTTATACTCCGGTGCAGATAATATAATTTTTTCCTTGTGGAAAATTCCTGATAAGCATACAAGCGAACTTATGATTGAATTTTACAATCAAATGCTTTCCGGAAAAAGTTACGCTGAATCTTTAAGAGATGCAAAACTTAACCTTATTATAAATCAATCATCAGCAAGACCTCGCTCCTGGGCAAGCTTTGTTTTGATTGGTGGTGATTAGTAAGAATATGATTAATTAAATTCCTACTTAAGAAAATAAAACTTTCCGGTAAACAGCACTTCATTCTCATCTTCAATCCGCCAATAATAAAGTCCCTGTTGTTTTAAGATTTCAGTAGAAATCTGAATAGAGAATTCAGGATATTGATCGTTATCCAAGGTTGATTTGAAAATCTCTTTTTCAAGATTATTCATGATCTTTATAGTTATTCCGACTGAAGCATTATTTATCTTCCATTGGAAAGTAATCTTCTTGTCATAATACTTTTCTCCGATTCCTGGTGAAAATA
>CAYNUV010000731.1:0-1569 GCA_964400245.1 uncultured Ignavibacteriaceae bacterium | reverse complement strand
GACGTCGTGTCCCATAGAATTATTCTGATTTACATAATTGTTTAGGAATAATGCGACCGGTTCGTTTTTATCAATATCTGCTACACAAAGAATTCCTCCGGGTTTTAAAACTCTATGTGCTTCCGCAAAAAAATGCCGCCGATTTTCTTTACTAACATGATGTAAAGATGCACAACAGAATATTATATTAAATTTTTTATCATGGAAAGGAATATAATTCCAATTTGAAACTTTACATTTATTAAGTTTTGCAAAGGCAGCTGAAGCTTCCAGTTCGTAAGTTCTTATACTTTTAGGAAGGTAATGTTTTAAATAACCACCACCACTTGGGAAATCTAATACGATACCCTTTGGTTTTAAGGGAAGCCCTTTAAATAACTGGTTAAACTCATCATCGCGGGCATCAGGAATTTTCATCATTGACCGATGATACCATTTTCCCCTTTGATCAAAAATAAAACCGTAATCTTTTTCGTTTTTATTTAAATTCATTACTATTAAGCTTGAACTTACTCTTGAACTTTTTTTTCAACCTTCCACCAGCAGCTTCATCGGATTCTCAATCGCTTCACAAACCCATCTTAAAAATCTTGCTGCATCTGCTCCATCAATTACACGATGATCGTAAGAAAGAGATAAAGGAAGAATCAAACGAGGTTCAAAAGTTTTTCCGTTATAAACGGGTTCATAAATTCCTCTTGAAACACCAAGTATTGCAGTTTCCGGAGAATTAATAATTGGAGTAAAAGATGTTCCTCCTATTCCGCCAAGATTTGTAATAGTAAAGCAAGCTCCCTGCAAATCATCTAAAGAAGCTTTCTTATTACGGGCTTTTTCTGCAAGAATATTTATTTCTTTGGCAAGTTCTGTCATATTCTTTAAGTCTGCATTTTTAATGACTGGAACAATCAAACCAAATTCTGTATCGACAGCGATCCCGATATTATAATATTGTTTATAGATAATCTCATTCTTCTCCATATCAACACTTGAGTTGAACTGGGGAAATATTTTAAGAGCAGAAACAGAAACTTTAGTAAGTATCGCCGTCATTGTCAGCTTGTCTTTATTATCATTTGCTTTCTGGTTTATTTCTTTCCTTACCTTTTCAAGCTCCGTTATATCAGCTTTATCAAATTGTGTAACATGCGGAATAGTAGCCCAGGCAAAGCTGAGATGTTCAGCGGTTTTCTGCCTGATGTTGCTCATGGGTTTGTGTTCAATCTTACCAAATTTTGAAAAATCCGGAAGTTCTTCTTTCTTAATACCTTTACCAATAAATCCACCTCTCGATTCATTCAGCTTCTTAACGTAAGCTTTAACATCATCAAGAGAGATTCTTCCACCAGGCCCGGAACCAGGAATATCATTTATGTTTACACCGAGTTCTCTTGCTAATCTTCTTACAGATGGAGCTGCAGGTGCTGAACCTTTTGTAATTGGTGGTTGTTCATTAATTTCTAATGGTTGAGATTTTTCTTTTTCGCTTTTGAATCCTTCATCGGGAAGTGATTTTTTTTCTTCACTTACCCCGTCTTTTTGTACGGTCTTTTCTTTTTTTATTTCGGC
>CAYNUV010000730.1:0-1581 GCA_964400245.1 uncultured Ignavibacteriaceae bacterium | reverse complement strand
AAAACTTAATCAATTTGGTCATTATATAGCATCATTCCTTGAACCTATTTTTTATTTAAAAAGTATTTATATTCCACAAAAATACAAAGTTGCGGGTAAATTTGAAGCTGCTCTTATAAAAAAAATTAATCCTGATTTAGCGAAATTTGATACAAATTATGCGTTTAATTTTTCTGATGGTCCTTCTTTAAAGATAAAAATGTTGGAATGGACAAAAATTTATTCGCCAAAGTATCTCAGAAGAGCAATTCCTATTAATTTAAAATATTTAACAAGGACAAAAAAATTTATTGCAAATTCTACCATTAGCAGTGGTAGCTATATAAAAAAAATAGAGGAATTAATCTTTAATAAAGAAATGTTATTAACAAGATATATTAATATTGATAAAATAACCACTAAAGAGATATACTCAAGAATGTTAACAGTGGAATACTTTTTAAGAAATTTTACTTGATGAGGAGTTAAATTGGGCGGGTTTTTACTTTATAAAGAAAATTCAGATGCAATTATTCCTGACAGCGGTTTGGATATTTTTGAGAAAAAGAAACAGCAAATATCTAAGGATATGTTTTTGGGAGATTATAGATTATTAGTTTATTGTAAAAGATCTTTTGAAAACCAAAACTTTTTCCGGTTCGATAATGAAGATTTCATTGTTTCACTTGGAACACCTGTTTATAAAAAATTATCCAGAGAAAAAGCAACAATAAAATTATACAATGATTTTAAAGTTAATATCAATTTAGATTTCAGAAATTTTTACGGGCATTTTTGTTATATAATATTTATTGATGGAAAACTTTTTTTATTTAATGATTTTAATGGTATTTATCATGTCTATCATGATACTGAGAATAAAATATTTTCCAATTCATTTCTGGCAGTTACTAATTCATTAAAGAAAAAAAATATTTCACGCCAAGGTTTGTATGAATATATTTTTTACGGAGCTACTTTCGGCAAGGACACCCTTGTAGAAGAAGTAAATCTATTAGATAATAAAAAAATATATCAGCTAAAACCTCAATTATCTCTTTTAAATAAAGTTTTCCCAAAAAAACCAGAAGATATATTAAGTTTCGATGATTTAGTTGATTATATCTCCGGTGATTTAATAAATTATTTTGAAGTTATAACAAAAAACTATGATCATTTCAGTCTTGGATTATCGGGAGGTTTTGATTCAAGATTACTTTTATCATTGTTATTAAGGTGTAATACCAAACCGATTATTTATACGTACGGAAATCCGGATTCAACAGAGGTAAAGATATCCGGCGGTATATCCAGAGCTTACGGATTAGAATTTGAAAGTTATTCTGAAAGTGATAGTAAAATAAATGATAAAGACTCTCTGAATGATTTTATTAAAGAAAAATTTTACCTCGATGAAGGATTAAATGATTTTGGAATTTTCAATAGTACATTAAATAAAGACATTGAAATAAGCAGGAGAGCAAAAATAAATTTAAATGGCGGCGCGGGTGAAATATACAGGGCTAAATGGAAATTGCCTGGTAAGGCAATAAGTGTAAATGAATTTATAAATGCAAAGTATAATGACTTTTCTGAAGATAT
>CAYNUV010000729.1:0-1589 GCA_964400245.1 uncultured Ignavibacteriaceae bacterium | reverse complement strand
CTGAGATGACATATGAATATAATCGGGAAGAACCCCACGCCTGCTGGAACGTGGATGATGATATGGATCTAAAGATTTTATTTGCTCTCCAAACCAGTCTATGTCATCATCAGTACGGTATTCACCAATATCAATACCTGTATTAAATAATACAACAGGATAACCTGCCAACCTTGCGATAGTATATCTTATCACTAATGCTTCTGTCTCTGATTGTCCATCCCATTCAGGTATTCCATCATCATCTGAGTAAAACATTATATGTGCACCCAATCCCCTTTCTGTCAAGGCTTCCATTCTTAATTGCATTCTATCCCATATAGTAAGGTCGAATTGGTGATTCTGCCAATTTCCCTGAAAAATAAAATCGTGTCTGCCGTTTTCAAATTGTCCTAATTCTTCAATTAATCTTGTCTCTAACATTTGGATATTATTCACCTTAAGAAACTCTGCAACACCTTCAAATACATTAATACTTGCCGGTTCGCAGAAGAATTCCATTCTTAACGCAATGGGTATTGTATAAGTACCATCTGTATATTTCCACTTTTTAGGATTATCCTCATCTCTTTTTAACATTCCTGAAAGATTTGATGGAGTACAATTTATTATCCCGGTAACACCATTAAGCTGCGGATCGGCAGATGAAGTAATATATGACCATTGTCCTATTTCCGTGGGCATAAATCCAATCTTCCAGGTATTGTTTCCTGCATAATATCCAGGAAGGCTTAACTCTGTTTGGGTTGTTGAATGAGTAAATGTTGCTTCCACTTCTAACTCAAATGGATTTCCACTATAGCTGCTATTATTAATTGATATTTCTGTTCGTTTCCATTTACCAACATCTACAGTTTGACATATAATTATTGATACCGGGTAAATAATAAACAGAAATGTAAAAAAGTATAAATTTCTTGTTATTGAATAAATAAAAAATCCATTTTAAAATTCTAATAATTGGTAGTTATTTAAAAATTAGAATCGTTTCCGAATAAAACGGTAAATGAAAAACCAGGTAAATCATTTTTAAAAGTCCCTGGGTTTTATACCATTGAGCAGTAAGTTTTAAACCTTGATCAATAGAAATATTATTTCGATAATTCAAAATTCTTTTAGCTTTAGAAATATCAAAAGCTCTGTCTTTAGTAAAAAAATTAACTCTCCTCCTATAAAGAGGAGGTTGAAGCCCGAAAGGTCTGAAAATAATCTCACATAATAATCCGGCAAACCATACAGGCCATACCGGAATTTTTTTCTTATATATTGGTTTAACCAGTATTTGAGAGATTTTATCCACTAATTCATTAAGAGTTATATATTCAGAACCTCCAAGTGTAATGACTTCTCCAACAGCTTCATTTTTTTCAGCTGCCTGTGTAATCCCTGATACGAGATCTTTTATATAAGTAAAATGATAAAAGACATTTCCGCTTCCGATCATTCTAAATTTTCCACTATTAATAAATTTAAAAAGCTTTAAGAAACGTAAATCCCCGGGACCATAAATACCCGCTGGACGAACAACGGTTACAGGTAAATTTTCTTTCTTATAAAATTCTAAAGCTAATTTTTCCCCTTCCATTTTA
>CAYNUV010000728.1:0-1589 GCA_964400245.1 uncultured Ignavibacteriaceae bacterium | reverse complement strand
GGAAAGGTTCGTTGATGCCCAGCTTAAATCTCCGGCTACAGCCGAATACGAATCTATCTCAACTATTGGAATAAAACAAGAAGGAAATGTTTGGGCGTTCGATGGATATGTAGATGCTCAAAATGGTTTTGGAGCATTGTTACGTAACAAGTTTACAGTTGCAATAAGATATAATCCTGAAACTAAAGATTGGTCACTACTCAATTTGGTTTTCAATCAATGATATGAAACTGGGAGGATATGTAAAGTGAAGATCAACGAAAAATTATCTGCTTACTTTTTATTATTAGTTATAGCAATAATAATTGTTTTAATAGATAAAGCTTGCGGTTAATTAAATCGAAATGAAAAAAATAATTTTACTCTTTTCGTTAATTGTTGGTTGTGGAGATGGTCCCGATCCTCTTGAAAGCTTCAAAATTTATTCACAAGAATTTTTGAATAGCTATGATAAAGATAAACGTGAATCAGTTATGCAGTTAGGTGGTGGATGGGTTAAATTATCATTCCGGCGGCATGATGTTTTCCATTATGATGTTGAGAAAACAACTTCCTTAGTCTCCCCATATACTGCTTATTTAACATTTGTCATATTTAGAACCCAGTCAATTCATCATGCAACAAAAGAAGAAGCTACACTCAGTAAAATATTTCCTTATGCAGATACTACATTTCATAAACATAATTATACTTTTGAAAATTCTCATTGGGTAGTAAAAAACAGACAGATGAAGTATGCTTTTGATGCTAATGAGTGGTCTGATTGTGAAAAAACTATAGATGGTTGCTGGGAAGAACAATGAAGCATCCAGAATTCAAACAACACTCAAATGAAGAACTGCATAAGCTGCGGGGACAGCTAAACGATTGGAAGATTTACGCCCGGGGAAATGGCGGGATTCTTAAACTTGATGATACAGAAATAACAACTGAAGAAATTGAAGACCAGCTAAAAAAAATAAAAGAAGAGCTTGCTGACAGGTTCAGCCGTAGAAACCTTAGGATTGTAAGATGAAAGTATCACCAGCGTGCTCTAATGCGTAAAAACTATATAAACTAAGCTATGTTTCTATACAAAAGAAAAGGTTCCCCATTCTGGCAAATCGGCTGGTATGATATTGAGATACACCGCAATGGTAAACCAATCTCCACCAAAACCAAAAACAGGAAAGAAGCCGAATTGTTCCTCAAAGATTTCAGGCGGCTTAAAGAGAAGGAAAAATTTGATAAGAACCATTCCAGGCTGATCAGGAATCAACTAAAACTTAGTGATGCTTATAAATTGTTTCTTCAGGACCGGGCTAACACAGGCAGAAAGTTCTCTGAGCTTACTAAAACAAATTACAAAAATGCTTTCAAGTACCTGGATAAAGCTGTTCCGGATAAAGATATTTCTACCTATACAAAAATAGATTACAACCAGTTTGTAAACTCAATGGCAGAGCTGCAGCAGAATTCACGCTCAATTTATACCAAATGTATCTATGCACTTTTTAACTGGCTTGTAAAGGAAGAGTACATCAGGAGCAATCCGTTTAAGCGCGTTAAAGAGGAACAGAAAGAATTAATTATAAAAACCGATGGCGAAG
>CAYNUV010000727.1:0-1589 GCA_964400245.1 uncultured Ignavibacteriaceae bacterium | reverse complement strand
TTATGGACAATCTCCTTTAGTAAGATTATACTGGGATGCTGCCAATAATCGTCCTGCATCAAATAATCCTTGGTTTAATGTTACTTCTCCGAATCCTGTTTTTTCATTTGGTTTTGATTTCAATCATGAAAGTCAGGCAACTAAAGATTTTGTGGATAGAGTAAATCACTTTTGGCTTGAGGAATATAAAGTTGATGGCTTCAGGTTTGATTTTACAAAAGGTTTTACAAATACTCCCGGTGATGGAAGCGGCTATGATCAGGCAAGAATTAATATTCTAAAAAGAATGGCAGATGTAATCTGGGAATATGATTCAACAGCTTATGTTATTCTCGAACATTTTGCTCCTAACAGTGAAGAAACAATTCTTGCAAATTATGGAATGATGCTCTGGGGAAATATGAATTTTCAATACAATGAAGCTACCATGGGTTATAACTCTGATCTATCCGGAGCTTCATATAAAAGCAAGAACTGGACGGTTCCGCATCTTGTTTCCTATATGGAAAGCCACGATGAAGAAAGATTGATGTACAAAAATCTGCAGTTTGGAAATTCAAGCGGAAGCTACAATATAAAAAATCTCAATACAGCTCTTGAAAGAATAAAGCTGGGTGCTGCTTTTTATTTTCTTATTCCGGGACCTAGAATGATCTGGCAGTTTGCTGAACTTGGTTATGATGTTTCAATTGATGACCCTTGCAGAGTTTGTAACAAGCCAATCAAGTGGAAATATTTTTCTCAAATACCCCGTTTAAATGTTTATAAAGTTTTTTCCCATCTTATTAATCTTAAAAAGAATTATGATGCTTTCCACAGCACTGATTTCAATATGTTTGTTTCAAGTTATTCGAAAAGAATTAATATAAATCATCCCTCAATGGACGTAACAATCATTGGTAATTTCTATGTTACACCAATAAATAATAATCCTAACTTCCAACAAACAGGCTGGTGGTATGATTATTTTACCGGCGATAGTCTCTTAGTAACAAACACACAGGAAAATATTAATCTTCTGCCGGGAGAATTGAGAATTTATACATCAGCAAAACTCCCAACTCCGGAACCATATCTTGTAAACGATGTTGATCAAATAGATGATATAATTGTAACAGATTTTCTGTTAGAACAAAATTATCCTAATCCATTTAATCCTACAACAAATATCGAATTTCGAATTGCAAATTCCGGATTTGTATCATTAAAAGTTTATGATATTTTAGGAAGAGAAATTAAAACTTTGGTGAATGAAGAATTATCAAACGGAATTTATAGAGTTAGCTGGAATGGAGATAATGAATTTGGTGAAAAAGTTAGCAGCGGAATTTATTTTTACAGGATTGAGGCAGGAGATTATGTAGATTCCAGGAAAATGATTTTAATGAAATAAACATGATCTGCCACACAAAATAAATGTTTTGATTAAGGCATGTTTGATATTAACTAATATTGGAGGAGTTAAAAATTATGGGAAAAATATTTATTCTTTCACTGATAAGTATAGCGTTTCTGAGTTATGAGAATTTATACTCTCAATGGAATTATACAAATGGTCCTTATGGAGGGAGAGTACAAGCATTTGCTAC
>CAYNUV010000726.1:0-1593 GCA_964400245.1 uncultured Ignavibacteriaceae bacterium | reverse complement strand
TAGAGCACCAGGTTGTGGCCCTGGGGGTCGTGGGTTCAATCCCCATCGCTCACCCTAGAAGCAATTAAAAATGTAAAATTAAAAATTAAAATGGAGTTTGGTTTTTAATTTTTCATTGTTAATTTTTCATTTGAAACCGGCCCCATCGTCTAATGGTTAGGACCTCGCCCTTTCACGGCGGTAATAAGGGTTCGAATCCCCTTGGGGTCACTAAAGTCCCGGTAATTTTATCGGGACTTTTTAGTTTTAAATGTTGCCAAATGTTAATTGACTAAAAATTATTAATTCTCTACATTTGTTACAACATTCTCGTGAGGAGTGATGAAAACTTTAATTACAACCGTTTCCTTTATTCTTTTACTTTTCACCTTTTTAAAAGCTCAATCGGGAAATTTTGATGTTGAGCAGTACAAACAATTCTTACAGAATCACCAGAATATGGAATCATCCCAGCTGCTTGAGATGCATTCTGCAGGAAGTTTTGTTGGGGATCTTAATTTGAATAATTCAACCACAAGATATCTCGATAGCATTATTTCAAAATATTCTTTAACAGAATATGAAATTTCATTGCTGGATCAAAATGGTTTTTTTGTTAGTGAACGATTAAATAAAATTGCTTTTGGTCAGGCTTTCTTGGAAATCTTTCATAGCGATTTACCTGTGTATGTTTCCACAGATGCAATTCTGCATGCATTGCATATTTCATACGACCGCATTTTGAAAGATGTAGAAATTGGCATTACTATCGACAGGCTAAAATCAATGCTTCAGGCGATGCATAATCAGCAGGCAATACTTGCTTCAAACTATTCTTCATACCCTGAAATGCAAACTATGCTTGAAGATATTGATGTGTACATTACGGTTCCACTTAAACTTCTCGGACTTAATGTAAATCCATATTACCCTTCCAATCAATCCTATATAACATATATTTTGAATGAAATTGAAGAAGAAGATGCTGATTCTATTTCACTCTTTTCCTCAAATTGTAAATGGATTGATTGGAGCCAATTTAAAGTACGAGGACATTATACAGATGACCCAGCTTTGGGGCAATATTTTCAGGCCATGATGTGGTTTGGGAGAACCGAATTATATCTTACCAATCCTAATGCTGAAGCTGCTTATGGGTGTGAAGAACAAACCTTTCAGGATATTCAGAGACAAATCATTGATGCGTTTTTAATTCAAGAGTTATTAGAGATGAGCAGTGCGGCTCCCGCCTATGAAGAGATTGAAGATATAATTATATTCTTCGTGGGTGAACAGGATAATGTAACTATTGATAATCTCGAGTTTCTAAAAAATGCTGTCAGTCTCACCAATGCATCAGCTTTGCTTGATAGCGTAAAAGTAATAGAGCTTCAGGATACACTTGCAAGTCAGCCATTCGCTAATCAACTAATTCTTTCGCAAATGTTCTGGAGTAATCCAATGAGTCCAGATAGTATTGTTCCCGCTTCTGCATTTATGCTGTTCGGACAACGTTTTGTTATTGATTCATATGTTACAGCGACAGTTGTTTACGATAAGATTACGTATTATAATAGCCGACCATGCAGACTTATACCTTCAACTCAGGATGTT
>CAYNUV010000725.1:0-1605 GCA_964400245.1 uncultured Ignavibacteriaceae bacterium | reverse complement strand
TTTCTGATACAGTTATGATATCTTCCTTGCTAATTTTTTTTCCACCTCTTTCATCACCTTCCCTTAAAATATTTACAACTATTGCTGTTGGTAACCAACCCGGCTTTCTAAGATCCGAGTATTTTTCTTTCCGTTGTGAGGTTGTCAGATCAGACCATGGATAACCGTACTTAATATATTCCGCTATTTTTCGTGAACGAGATTCTTCATGACTTCGCTGTATGTTTGTATCAGAAGATCTAGGCTTTCCACCCTTAGAGTCTCTACGGTAAATATTTGATAGTTCTCGTAATTTTTTTGCAGAAAGAGTAAACATATAGAAATGTTTTTCTGGCTTCCTTTTGAACTGTTTATCATCAAAAAGAATACTATTTTGCCCATCCCACTCCTTAAGCCACTGATTGACTTTCAAAGCATGTACTGTTGTATTTTTCTTTGATTGGGATTTCTTTTTCATAAAACAGAGGAGATCCTCTTCCTTATATAATAGCAAGCTCAGATCTCATAAGCACGCTTTCAGGACGCATGAAACTAACTCCTTGGTTGCTGAACTCCTCAAATTCGAACTAGTTCGAATTTGGACATCTGGCGGGCCACCTCGTGTTCGAACTTACTGGGGTCAAGCCCAGCTTGAAGTTTTTAAGTACCTTTATCTTATCATATCGACGCACCTCGTGCGCCTCAAAAAGTGACAAAAATGACACGGGATTGAGGTAGTAGCATGTCACTTTTACATCAATATCTCTAATATCTCTTGCGAATCCTTTATTGACCAATTAGGGTAAACACGACACTCCATTTAATAAGTAGTAAGGAACCGGGATTCGAACAATTCCAGCGGCCCCACTTGATAATGTATAAGGTGAGTACACAAGCGACATTCCTTGATAACCAAGTAATATATTATTAACATCCTTAGAATTATCAAGATTCTGCACTGAATCAATAACAATTTGTTTATATTCCGTGCTTGTCCCCAATGTTCCATTTAAAATGTTTTCAAATGCGTTTCTCCACGTGAAAGAAGATGTTTTTGAATAACTATTAATTATTAAGGGAAACTTTTTAAAAGAGTCTTTTGTGCAAAGCAAATCTTTATTCTCAAGAACCCTATTTGATTTCAAATCGTAGTTTATGACTGTCGGGTCATCGTGATTGCCGTTACCGCCGCCAGTATAATCAGTAAATATAATTTCCATACTTAAGATGTCATTAACGATAGCGGTAACTCGATATTTACTACTCAATAGGACGCTACACTCAGAAAGAATTCCATTAAAAAGTTTGTGCAGATCTTTGTTGCACCATTCTTCTTTATTATCAATATCTTTTTTCACTTCTTCTTTATCTTTATGTAATAGCCCCATAACAACGCTTCGAATGTGAGAATTAAGATCCTTAACGGCATCGGCATTTCCAATAAATTGTGGGTATTTAAGATCAATACTGGCATGTTCATTATGCTCTGTAATATTTGCCGTCCACCACTTTAATGATCCGAAGTCATTAGAATACGCAAATGCAAAATGCGGATAAATAAAAAAATAAGAAAAAACAAAAACAATCTTAAAAATCAAATCAATACCAATCGTATTCTTTAATATT
>CAYNUV010000724.1:0-1621 GCA_964400245.1 uncultured Ignavibacteriaceae bacterium | reverse complement strand
TGGACTTTTTATTGGAAGCTTGTGTTCAAATTAAGAAGAAGATATCAGCTTTTGAGATGATATTTATTGGTGCTGGTCCTGAAGATTTCAAAATAAAAAACGCTGCCAATGAATTAAACTGGATTCATTACGTAGGACCGAAATTTAATAATGATAAAATCCCTTACTTTAAAATAAGTGATCTCCTATTATTACCTGATGCTGTAGGTTTAGCTATTCTTGATTCCTTTGCGCTTTCTACCCCGATAATAACTACTAAGGGTTCTTTTCATGGGCCTGAGATTGAGTATTTAGAAAATAATGTTAATGGTTTAATGACTGATAATAATTTGGCTGAATATTCTTTTGGTGTAATAGAAATCCTTATAAATAACAATAAACTTGAACAACTAAAAAAAGGTTGTAAAGTATCTGCACAAAAATATTCTCTTGAAAAAATGGTAAATAATTTTACAGAGGGGATTAAAAAATGCTTAGCCGGCTAGTATACTATTTAAAAAAATTAAGGGATCTTTATCTTGTTAATGTATATTGGAGAAAATATAAAATTGATAAAGGTTTTCATGCAGGGATAAGAGTAAGGATTTGGGGAAAACAAAATATTACCATTGGAAAAAACTTTTATATTGGAAGAGATTCCCAAATTGAATGCGATGCAGTTATTGGAAATAATGTTATCCTGGCAAACCGTGTTGCTTTTGTTGGCAAATATGATCACAACTATCAACAAACCGGTGTCCCTATTCGTCTTGCTTCACAAATCAGGGATAAAGATTATGCCTGGAAAGGTTTGAATGAAAAAATAGTTGTTGAAAATGATGTCTGGATCGGTTATGGTGCCATAATAATGTCAGGTGTAAAAATAGGTGAGGGTAGTATAATAGCAGCCGGTTCTGTTGTAACACAGGATATAGAACCTTATTCTATTTACGGAGGAGTTCCTGCAAAAAAAATTAAAGATAGATTCGATTGTGAAGACGATCTTGAAAAACATAAAATAGAATATGAAAAAAATTATTCCTCTTTCATCTAATTAATACCTTTAGTATTAATCTCTGTTAAATTAAATATGATGCAAAATTTGAAAACAAACATACTGGGCTGTTATATAAGCAATGTAAAATCTTATGAGGATGTCTATAACAGGTTATTGAAAGTAAGTTCTGAAAAAAAATCTTTTTACATAACAGTAAATAATGTTCATACAGTTATTGAAGGTGTGCTAAACAAAAACTATAGGGAAATAATAAATAATGCCTTTTTAGCATTACCAGACGGAAAGCCACTTTCATTAGTTGCGAAACTAAAGGGCATTAAAAATATATCAAGGATATTTGGCCCAACACTTTTGGAAAAAACAATTGAATGGGGACAGAAAGAAAATTTAAAACATTTTTTCTTCGGCAGTTCCCAGGAAACGCTTAATAAAATAAAAATATCTTTAACAGAAAAATATCCCGATGCAAAAGTTGTTGGAATGATTTCACCGCCATACCGCCCAATAAAGGTTTCAGAGCTGGAAGATTTTATGAATCAAATAAATGAAAGTGATGCGGATGTTATCTGGATTGGATTAGGTGCGCCGAAACAGGAAATCTGGATGAATGAAAATTTCAGGAAA
>CAYNUV010000723.1:0-1624 GCA_964400245.1 uncultured Ignavibacteriaceae bacterium | reverse complement strand
GCTGTGCACTTCCTTTTGTTGAGAAGGAGAGCATTGCAACATAAGGTTCTTCATCACTTAACTTTTTGTGATTATCTGCTGTTGAGATTGCAATATCGGCAAGCTGATTTGCATCAGGATTTGGAACAACTGCACAATCTGCAAATGAAAAAACTTTTTCCGGCCTAACCATTAAAAAGAAACTCGACACAATCGAAATACCTTCCGGCATTCCAATACATTGTATCCCTGCTCTTAAAACATCTGCTGTTGAAGCGAGCGAACCGGCAACACTTCCGTCTGCCATACTTTCTTTAACCATCATAGCAGCAAAGAAGAGATCGCGCTTAACTGTTTCTCTTGCCTGTTCAATTGTAATTCCTTTTTTCTTTCTTAGGTTAAAAAAAATATTTGTAAAGTCACTCAGCTTGTCTGATTTTTCCTGGTCAATTATTCTTACGCTTGTAAGATCAACTCCAAGTTTATCAGCATTGGCTCTAATCTTTTCTTCATTTCCTAAAGTGATGATCAAAGCAATATTTTTTTTCGTGAGAATTTCGGCGGCTTTTAAAATCCTTTCATCTGAAGATTCAGGCAATAGAATTGTTTTTCTTTTTTTAGAAGCTTTATCATATATGCTCTGTAAGAATGCCATTCGATTTCTCCATTATTAAAAAATTTTACTAATGAAAATTATGAAAAAAAAAGAATTGTTTTTATATGTTTATTAATTAAGCTTCTTAATAAGCTTATCATAATCACTATGTGAACCGACCCAAAACCAGATTATAGTTTCTTTGTTTCCCATAATTCCAACAGCTCTATAACCAAGTGAAATACGAACAGAATAAATAGAGTTTTTTGTTTTTAATTTTTTGAATTCAAGGCTTGGGTGAGAATGGTTTCCTTCCAAAGTTTATAGTTTTTGCGTGCATTCTTTTTTACTTTTTCAGGCAGGTTATTAAATAAACTTATAAAATCTTTTGTTAGTTCTGATTTCACAATTCATCAAAACCAACTTCTCTGGTTTTTCTTTTAGCAGAATCTTCTAAAGCTTTTTTACCCAATTTGTCCAACACTTCATCGGGGCTTTCTAATGAACTCTGCCATTTTATTTCCTGATCAATTTCTTCAATTAACAATTTTGCTATTTCTTCCTATAGGTTTGGGGGTAGTTCAGAAATTCTTTCTAACAATTTTGTCATTAAGTCCGTCATTTTTAATCTCAAGAATTTTATAACTTAATCTTGATGCAAGTTAATATATTTAAATAGCTTTCTCAAACTTATATCTTTGTACTTATTAATTGTTATCGTTACATTTATTCTCAACTTATATTATGCTGAATAAGTTGATTTTCAGTGCTAAAGCCGATAAATTCACTATCTTAATTTTGATATGATAACCGAAAATATTAAGCTGGTTCGTGATAAGATTGAGAGAAAATGTGTGCAAATTGGACGAAATTCGCAAGATATTCAACTTATAGCCGTTTCTAAAAATTTTAGTCCCGATGATATAAACGCAGCATTTGACGGAGGCATAAAGGATTTTGGTGAGAACAAGGCTCAGGAATTAATTTCAAAGTTTGAAGTGCTTGGCGATAAAGTGACCTGGCATTTTATCGGTCATCTTCAAAGTAATA
>CAYNUV010000722.1:0-1625 GCA_964400245.1 uncultured Ignavibacteriaceae bacterium | reverse complement strand
ATAAATCCCAATTTATATTTTGCGTACACAGGTCGAGGATATGCAAAAAGAAATTTAAAAGATTTTCACGGTGCTTTGGATGATTATGATATTGCTATTGATATTTGGCCTAACGATCCAGACGCATATTTTAATCGTGGTTTTATAAAAGGCATTTTAGGTGATTCTAAAGGTGCAATAAAGGATTATAGTTATTCAATAGACATTAAACGAGATTTTATGGAAGCATATTATAATCGTGGGCTTTCAAAGTATAAACTTGGTGATAAATATGGTGCTTGTTTAGACTGGAGTAAAGCCGGTGAGTTAGGTGATTATGACGCTTATGATTTGATAAAAGAGTATTGTAATTGAAAAAACTGAGTGAATACTCAAGTAACAAAAAGCGTTTCATTATAGATTCTTATGGAAAATACTTTAGTGACGTGAGAATCAATAATTTATTTTATGAGAAAAAAATCAGATTTACTCCTCCCAATGAATTTAATGATCCGCTTGAGTTTAAGCCGACATTGAAAGGTAAAACCCTTCACGATGTCTATATATTTCAAAATAGACCTTATCCAAGTAAAGCCGATATGATCACGGAAGGAATAATCGGGAATTTATCTGAGAATTATGGAGTATTATCTTTAACAAAAGTTCCAGATTCGTTCTATATGTGGAGTATGTACGCTAATGGACATAAAGGTTTTTTTGTTGTATTTAAAGATAATTTTAATCTTCAGCCAAGTTTGTTAGATGGGAATCTACACTATCCAATAAAAAAAGTAAACTATACGAATAATTACTGCTTGAATATTGAAGTTGATCATATTGATCTGGATTTTGCGAATAATTTTGCTCTATCAAATCACGAAAAAATATTTTTTACAAAAATAAAAAGATGGTTGTATGAAAAAGAATATAGAATGGTTCGTCCATTAAAAAATATCGGCAATAAACGTGAAAAAAGTTTATTTGATTTTGACATTAATTATATATCTGATATTGTATTTGGGGCTTCAATGTCAATTGACAACAAATTTCTAATTATAGAAAAATGTGGAAACAGAGATGTTAAATTTTACCAAACTATGATTTTCAAAGACGAAAAAGATTACGAAAAGAAATTAGGAAAAATATTCATTTGGAAAATACCAGAGGATATTCCTTGGGAAGAACTAAAGGAAGCAGAAGCCACGCACTTTTGCACTGAATTGGAAATATTAAAAGGTGAAAAAATAGATATATCAAAATTAGAAGATTTACCATATCCGCAGGAAAGAGTAATAGCAAAGAAATGAGTTTCAAATTAAAAATAAGCAATAAAACAATTTGACAGTTTAACAATAAAATAATATAATAAAATGAAACTAGTAAAAAACGCAGTAGGACGATTCGTCCCGACAGAAGTAAATGGGGAAAAACAAATTCCTTTTAAAGGAATAAACAAATACAAACCAACCGGCAATAAAGCAAAGCCGCCGGTAAGAACCTGCATTGATTATCCTGAAAACGGAAACAAAGTTGTAAAAAATCTTAAAGAAGCTTTAAAAAAATCCGGATTGAAAGATGGCATGACAATCTCAACTCATCATCATTTAAGGAATGGAGATGCTTTAACAAATCTTCTTTTTGATACT
>CAYNUV010000721.1:0-1627 GCA_964400245.1 uncultured Ignavibacteriaceae bacterium | reverse complement strand
AGACCTTTGCCAATATTACAGCTATTCTTGAAAAAGGAGCCGATTGGTGGAATTCAGATTCAATATCAATTGACATAAGAACTAGTGCTAAAAAGAAACTTGAAGATGAAAGACAAAATCGTTGGCATGCACAACGTGGTCAAAGTCCAATATATTTCACTGAATTAAAGGATTTAGTTGCAATTATATGTAAACCTCAAAACTGGGAATTCTTTGAACCTCTCTTTGGAGATCCTGATTGGGTTCGTCATAGTATTAAATCATTGGAACGTTCTAGAAATGTAATTATGCATAGTGGACAACTATCATTAGAAGATATCGAAAGAGTGGGTATTGTTATTCGTGATTGGATTAGACAAGTTGGTGGTTAAAATGCCTAACCCGCGCCTCAACACGACCGTTTCTACTGAATCGGTCTTTTGAGTCGCTTAAGGTGAGTGAAAATTTTTAGTTGTTCTTAAATGTGATTTACGAAAAGAAAGTTATTTAAAAAACTGGTGTTGGCTTTCCATTCCGTCATAGTTGTTCATGGCGGCGTGTTAGGCGCAACGCCGTTAACTATTGAAGGGGATGGGAAAGGGAAAAAGTTTCTATTACTGGATATGGGATTTGTATGGAATAATAAAATTGGAATTTAGTCTCTAAGTTTTTAAATATCATTTCGACTAATTGCATATCGGATTAAACAAATTAAAGTTAAATATTTGAAAGAAAAGTTCGTTGTAGAGATAGATGAAAATAAAGGTATCATTTTCAAAGTCTGTAATATGTATTGCCGTAACCGTGAGGATAAGGAAGACCTATTCCAGGATATTATATTACAGCTTTGGCGATCATACTCTTCCTTTAAAGGTGAATCAAAATTTTCTACGTGGATGTATCGGATAGCTATTAACACAGCAATAACACGGTTAAGGAAAGAAACTAAAAAAGAAAAATTTATAGAGAGGGATATCGATGAATTACAGCTTCCGGTACATACTGCTTCAGAAGAAGATGAGAAAATGGAGTTAATGTATCAAGCTATTGACCAGTTATCGGAAGTTGAGAAGGCAATTACGATGCTTTATATTGATGAATGCAACTATAAAGAAATGGCAGAGATTATCGGTATTTCGGAATCAAATATTGGATTTAAGCTTAATAAAATAAAAGCAAAACTTAAAAACATAGTAAAATTTTTGTGATATGGAATTAGATAATTTTAAAAATATGTGGAAGTCCCAACTTGAGAGGGACATTTACAATAACAAAAATATTTCAGAAAAAATTAAGGAGATAATTATGAGAACAACTGACATTTTAGCTGAATTAACTCACACTAACAGACACTGGTGGAAAACAATAAAAACAACTATGATTCTTTTACTAGGAATACTTGCAATAAATTTAATCCTGTTTTTACTGGTTCCTGAAAAATTCCAGCATATAAAGAATGCGTTTTCTTATTATGCAATTATTGCATCTTTTGCTTTAATATCACTTGGTCTTTATCATTTTCAGCTTAGAATATTTGACGTGGATATATCCGTTGATTTGAGAAGTGCTATAGAAAAAGCTATCCGGCAGTTTAATAAGTTTTATTTACTATATAATATTATCCTAAAAATATGAAAAATAGAAACTA
>CAYNUV010000720.1:0-1629 GCA_964400245.1 uncultured Ignavibacteriaceae bacterium | reverse complement strand
AATATATTTCCCATCATTATCAAGATACATATCACGATGAGAATTCATTGGAGCTTTTTCACGGTAATCAATTGTTGTGGATTTTCCATCACCGAAGTGTATAACCATAAATCCGCCGCCGCCCAAATTTCCCGCTGATGGATAGGTTACTGCAAGAGCAAAACCAACCGCAACTGCTGCATCAATACCATTTCCACCCTTCTTTAAAATTTCAACTCCAATTATTGATGCAAGTTTACTTGCAGAAACAACTACGCCATTCTTAAAAGGTTCAGGGGATTGGGAGAATGAATTTGGAACTGAGAACAGAAGAATTAAAAAGAAGTATTTTCTAAAATATGTCTGCATCTATTTTAATTCCATCTTCCTTAAGCTGTTCAATAATCATCTTGGTTAATTCATTCAACTGCTTTAGAGATTGGGAAAGATCTTTATAAAAATTTTCATCATAAATAATTTTACCAAGATTATTTTCTTTTGCTTCAAGCTCATCTGTAAACTTGTTTAATTTTATAATCAAGCCATCAGTGTTTTTAAGGATAGACTGCAAATCCTCCAAAGAAGAATTCATCTTTTCTTTATTTGTCTCAAGAAATGTTTTAGCTTCTTCAGTAAGCTGAGCGGCATTTGTCGTTAATTGTTTTAAGCTCGTTCTGTTTTCATCAATAAGGATATTTAGTTTTTGAGATACTTCACTAAGATTGGACATTGTAGATTTTATATCTTCATTAAGCTTTTTATCAGTAAGATAATTATTTAAAGAAGTAAGGGTAATCTTTATATCAGAAATAGTAGAAGAAAAATCCTGCTGGAAAGAACCAAGCATTGATAAAACCAAAGGAATATCTGCTTGGAATGTGCCGTTATGTAACTGGTTGTAATCAAGTTCATTTTCCAATGAGCCCGGATTGATTTCAACTTTTTTTCCTCCCATCAGATCGAGCATTGTAACGGCAAATGTTGCGTCTTCTTTTAATGAAATTTTATTATCAATTCTTAAAGTAACAACTACCCCATGATCTTTAATTATCATATCCTCAACAAAACCTTTTCTCACACCATTTACTGTAACAGCATCACCAATTTCCAATCCTGATGTATTATCAAATTTAATTTTTACTGAATTATCAGTTGGAGTTAAACTAAAGTTTTTAGCCCAACCAAGAATCCAGAGAAAAACTATTATTCCCAGGAGAACTGTAATACCAACTCTTATCTCAGTCTTTCTTTGATCCTTCATAACCTTTTCGTTTAATTAATTCATTAATCATATTTAAATCTTTATTCGAAATAATACTATCCTTAACAATTGATTTAACAGAATCAATCAGCCAATCAATATCCTTATTCGAGAGTTCCTTTGTTGCAGTAAACTTATCCTGCAAATAATCTTTAAGTATATTCCGTAAAGAATCTTTTTCAGGCGACTCTGCAATAAAATTTAATTCTTCATCAGCACCGCTTACAAAGAGTTCGCTAAAAAATCCTTTTGCAGGATTGATAACCCAATCATCAAGATGATTCTGAATTATATACAAAGCTACTGCAATTAATATTGTAAGAACAATGATAATCTTAACGAAGCAGCCTTTTTTCATTATTCAGAACTTAATTTTTCAACAAGGATTT
>CAYNUV010000719.1:0-1629 GCA_964400245.1 uncultured Ignavibacteriaceae bacterium | reverse complement strand
AATTTATAAAGGCGGCATTATTGTACCTATTCTAATGGCAGTTCTAATGATGGTTATTACTTTCTCTATCGAAAGATGGATTACCATAACCAGAGCAAAAGGAAAAGGAAGTATTTCTTCTTTTGTTGTTCGTGTTTACCAGAAGCTTTCCGGTACCAATATTGATTCTGCAATTGAAGAATGTGATAAACAAAGAGGATCTGTAGCTAATGTTATAAAAGCCGGTTTGCTTAAGTACAAACAGATGATTAGTGTAAAGGATATGAATAAGGATCAGAAAATTGTTTCCATTAAACAGGAAATTGAAGAAGCCACTTCTCTTGAAATGCCAATACTTGAACAAAATCTTGTAATCCTTGCTACAATTGCACCGCTTGCTACACTTCTGGGACTTCTCGGAACAGTGTTAGGAATGATCAAGGCATTTTCTGCCCTCGCGACTGCAGGTGCACCGGATGCTGTTGCACTTTCTACGGGTATTTCTGAAGCTCTTATTAATACAGCTTTTGGTATTGGTTCATCGGCTTTGGCAATTATTTTCTATAATTATTTTACAACAAAAATTGATAAGATGACATACAGCATTGATGAAGCTGGTGTTGCTATTATACAGAACTATGCTGCTCATCAAAATTAATGTTTTTTAAAATGAATAAAATAGTGTAAGACAATGCCAAAAGTAAAAATACCCCGTAAAAGTACATTGATAGATATGACTGCAATGTGCGATGTTGCTTTTTTGTTGTTAACATTTTTTATGTTAACCACACAATTTAAGTCGGATGAATCTGTAATTGTTGATACGCCTTCCTCCATTTCTGAAATCAAACTGCCTGATACTGATATTCTTAATATTACAATTTCTAATGATGGGAGAGTGTTTTTTAATATAGATAATAAAAACTTTGCCCGTGAGCGTTTGCTTGGAAAAATTAGTGAAAAATATCCTGAACTTCAGTTTACTGCTGAAGAACAAAAAATATTCGTACTTACCGGTAATGTTGGTGTTCCTATAAGTCAGCTAAAAGGTTATCTTGATCTGGATGAATTTGAAAGAAAATCATATTATCAACCCGGTATTCCGGTTGACTCAACTAATAATGAATTAGGTATCTGGATAATGCAGGGAAGGCTTTCTAATCCCGCTGTCCGCATTACAATTAAGGGAGACCAATTTTGTCCCTGGCCGGTTGTTAAGAAAGTAATGAATACACTTCAGGATAGGAATGTAAACAAATTCAATCTTATTACTGATCTGGAAGCTGATCCAAATAAATTAAAGGGAATTTAAGTTATGGCTGAATTAGAACAGAAACAAAGTGGGAAAAAGGGGAAGAAGAAAGGCCGTAAAAAGATGTCCACCAGGATTGACCTAACACCCATGGTTGATCTTGGATTTTTACTGGTTACTTTTTTTATGTTAACCACAACTTTCAGTAAACCGCAAACTCTTGAAATTAATATGCCGGTAAAACCTAAAGAAGAAGTGCCGAAAGATGAAGAAAATGCTCTTAAAGCTTCCAAAGCGGTAAATATATTAATTGGAGCAGATAATAAGGTTTATTGGTATCGGGGGCTGCTTCCTGATGATATATATGATCCATTTACTGAAACAAATTTCTCTGCAGA
>CAYNUV010000718.1:0-1633 GCA_964400245.1 uncultured Ignavibacteriaceae bacterium | reverse complement strand
ATCTTAAATTAACAAATTCTATCAAGTCACGAAATGGTTCGTGACTTCCAGGTAAAAGGTAGCTGCTATTGATCCTACAAATGAACAGGCAAAAGCAGCTATTGAAGAATTAAGGAAATATTGAGAAAAGATGCGAGGGGTTGAGCCGCTGATTTAGCTGCATTACTTACCATTTGCCTTCTTTTTTTAGTCTTTCTACTGCTTTTTTTGTTCCTTCTTCATCTAAATTTTCTTTATATATTATTTCTGAAAGAAGTTTGAATCTCCTTTCATTTGTTTTTATCTCCTCCAAATTTAAACCTACGAATGCAATTTTTACCATTAACTTGCCACCAAAATTACGTAATGAAAAAGGGAAAACAGGAACAACCATAAATGTCATTCCTATAATAAATATTAACGGAAAAATCCATAAGAGATGATATGGAGAAATACTTAGGATGAGTATTAATAAAACTGACAAAAAAAGAAGAAACGTAATATTAGCATTAGCATTTGTAACTCCTTTTCCTTTAGCAATTGAATCACGCATACCATAAAACCAAATAATTATAACAATAATTGCAATAATTAATATTATTATTTCTATTGTTCCCATAATAAGTCCTTCTATTTAAGGTTTCAGAAAAACATAAATTATTTTTTCTTAATAGTTTGTTCTACTTTATAAGGTATCACAAATAAAAATTCTGCAAGTGAGCGAGCAAATTCAATAGTATTTTTTGCGTCATCAATAGTTAAAGGTGGCAGGTTTTCATCAGCGTGTCTAATTGCATTAGCATCTAATCTAATTTTATCTGACCATTTTTTCATACTTTCTGTTATCTTGTTTTCTTCTTCAGCCTTATTAATTCTTGAATATAAATTCCCATCCTTATATCCAATTTCTTTGAACATTGAATCCAATGCACTACTGCATAATAATATGGAAGCAAAAGGAGTATTAACTGATTCAATTGCTTGTAATAAATAATTACTTGCTTTCTCTGGGATACTTGTATAGAGAGATTGAGCTTTTGGGAAGAAGTCAACTATTTCATATTCGCCATTCATAGAAGCTAATTTTATAGAAGTAGGGAATAACAATTAACACACTCATAAATTTCCCACATTATCATTGTATTGTAATCTTCAGAAAAATAAGCACTTGATTGCCATTTAAGTTCAATATTAGGATGATATATTTCGCAATGAGGGCAACGAAATATCTCAAGAAGACCATTTTTTCTTTTCATATTTTTTTGTTGTTAACATTAGCAGAAAACTTTACATAGCCTATACAGCTAACTTATACTTAATCAGATTAACAACGGCTTTGTTTTTTTTTCAGATGTATCAATCCAGCTTGCTAAAACTATATCCCCCGATACATTCACAACCGTTCTTGACATATCAAGGATACGATCAACACCTAAGATAATTCCGATTCCTTCAGCAGGAATTCCTACAGTTTGTAAAACCATTACAACCAAAGGCAAAGAACCACCCGGAACTCCTGCTGTTCCAACTCCAGCTAAAATTGAAAGCAGAACAACTAAAACCTGCTGAGCAAAAGATAAATCTATTCCATAGAACTGAGCTAAAAATAAAACAGTAATTCCTTCATACAAAGCTGTGCCGTTTTGGTTTGCTG
>CAYNUV010000717.1:0-1635 GCA_964400245.1 uncultured Ignavibacteriaceae bacterium | reverse complement strand
ATTATTTTTTGTGTAAAAATTAAACTTAAAATTTTTATCTAATAATTTTACCCCCACAATAATAATAATTACTAAAATTATTATCCCTCCTATTATAATAGGATTTGCAAATAATACTTTTAAAGTATCAAACATCTTCCAGTCAATAAACCTTCTCTAAGTTTTGTAATAATGTTCTTAATTCTATAATAAATATTGGTTCATATTTTAAATTATTTAGTACAACTCCTTTTAAGGTTGGAATAAAATCAATCACTGAATTTTCTTTAAATTTAAAATCAAATTTATGTTTTAAATCATCATTGCTTTCAAAAAGTTTTTTAATAAAATTCTGCAAATTTTCTGTACCTATCTTGCTAATATTTTTTGTATCTGACTCTGACAAATTATCAAATTGCTCTATAATTCTACCATCATTTAATGTTATTTTCTCACCTGCAATAATTGCAGGATTAACTTTTTGAGTAATTTCATTTATATATAATAACCCTTTAGCAACTTCAGTTTTTGGATGATCGTTAAGAATAATTTCAATTTTTTTTGCCTTTGAAGAATTTTTATATATTATTTTATTCACCAAACTATCCAAAATTTGTTTATACTTAGAATTTTCTTCAGTTCTAAAAAGCCAATTAAATAATTTAGAACCATTACCACCAATTAATATTTTAGGCGGAATTTCAGATTGTATTTTACCTTTTTTAATTAAATCTGTATAAAGTAGCAGCGAATAGTATATTAATCCACTTAATCCAAAAATTAGATAATTTAGTAATTTTTGATAATCAAATAGATATTTATCTAATTCGTTAATGATAGTATTGTTATTATCTTTAATGTCAAATTCTATTCTAGAGTTTATAAATTTTAAATCATCAATTCTTGTCAATTTTTTAAATAATTCCCCTATCTCTTTATTGGTTTTTATTGGTTCAATTATAATATCTCTTCCAGCTAATTTTACTGAACTTTGTAATTCAATATTTTCTCCAGACCAAATGCTAATATCAGATGTACCTCCACCTATATCAATTATTATTGAACCAGTTGTTAGGTAAGCATTATGTTCCTTCTTAAAAAATATCCCGGATGCTTCAGCTTCAGTAAGGAATTTGTATTCAGTTACAATTTCTACTTCAGTATCTTCCTTTAATTGTGCTAGAACATCTTTAAGACTTTTTTCAAATGGATGAATAGGTTTTGAACTTAATGCGGTTGGATAAGCAAAATAGAATGTTATTTTTTTTGCATTTTCCAAATTGAGAAGGATTAGGTGACACAGTTCATAGAAAAAAGCTTCAACTTTTAATTGCTTATCCTTTGTGTTTTCCCATTTTAAATTATCATCAACAGTATCTTTTTTAAAATCAATATTATCAAATACAAGTCTATTTTCTACAAAAAGGATATTACAATTAATTAGACTTTTATATTCATTTATTCCCTGTTGTGATTTTAGTAGACTAAGGAATGGAACGTTTATATTCTCTGTAATGAAATTTCTTTTTAAATCATCTATATCACCTATTTCTGATTGAAATGGAAAATAAAGAATATTTTTTAACTGAAGTTCCTTTGGTTGATTAGTACTGTCAGCAAAATATACTATTGTATTTGAAGTTCCGAAATCCACTG
>CAYNUV010000716.1:0-1643 GCA_964400245.1 uncultured Ignavibacteriaceae bacterium | reverse complement strand
ATCCATAGCAGATTCCTGGTCTTCTTTAGAAATCGGGAGTGCATTTGCATCAGGTGCACCGCCGGTGTTAACAGAAATAAATCCGCCGGCAGCCATAATCCTGTCAAATGCAGAGCGATCTACAACTAAATCTTTTATAACAGGAAAAGCTTTTGCTCTCCAGGGTTCAATTACAATAAACTCTCCGTCTTTAAAGCTTCTCATATGAAGCTGGCACGTAGCTGCGCCAACCTGTGGTCCATGTGCACGACCATTGATGTACATTCCGCAGCTTCCACAAATTCCTTCACGGCAATCGTGGTCAAATGCAACCGGGTCTTCACCCTTTTTAATTAAATCTTCATTAACAACATCAAGCATCTCAAGAAATGAAGTATCGGAAGAAATATCTTTCGCTTCATAATTAACAAATCTTCCTTGTGATGATTTATTTTTTTGTCGCCAAACTTTTAAATGCAGATTCATAATATTATTTAATGTTTTTTGAAATCAATTTTATTTTAGGTTTTAATTGCCACGACATTTATGTCGTGGATTATAACAGAAAATAATTCAGGTTTTAACCACAAATTGTCCGGTAAAATTGCGGCTAAAGCCAAACAATTATGTTTTATTTTTCCACGACCTAAAGGTCGTGGCTATAAATAAATTTCTTAAAACTTGCACTTGCACTTGCTCTTATTTATAACTCCTCTGTGTGAGCTGAACGTTTTCAAATACAAGTTCCTCTTTGTGCAATTCAGGTTCTGCATTAACACCTTTAAACTCCCAGGCAGCAGCGTAAGCAAAATTCTCATCATCACGTTTTGCTTCATTCTCTTCGGTCTGGTATTCTTCCCTAAAATGCCCACCGCAGGATTCATTCCTGTGAAGTGCATCTTTTGCAATCAATTCACCAAGCTCAATAAAGTCTGCAACTCGTCCTGCTTTTTCAAGAGACTGGTTGAGTTCTTCATTTTCTCCAAGCACTTTAACATTCTTCCAGAAATCTTCTCTTATCTCTTTAATTTTTGATATAGCTTCTTTAAGACCTTTTTCATTACGCGCCATACCAACATTATCCCACATTACCTGTCCAAGTTCTCTATGCAATTCATCAACAGTCTTTTTTCCTTTTATAGATAAAAGTTTTTTTACACTTTCTTTAACTCCAACAGCAGCTTCTTTAAACGCTGGATGGTTTTCATCAACTTTATCTCTTTTAAGTTCTGCAAGATATCCACCAATTGTATAAGGAATAACAAAATATCCATCTGCAAGTCCCTGCATTAGTGCACTTGCACCAAGCCGGTTTGCACCATGATCAGAAAAGTTGCATTCACCAAGAGCGAAAAGACCGGGAACAGTTGTCATCAAATTATAATCAACCCAAAGCCCGCCCATTGTGTAATGAACTGCCGGATAAATTCTCATCGGCACTTTGTAAGGATCTTCATCTGTAATTCTTTTATACATATCGAAAAGGTTGCCATATTTTTCTTTTATATTATCGGCACCGAGACGTTTAATTGCATCAGCAAAATCGAGATAAACAGCATTCATTCTTTCACCAACGCCTTTACCGGAATCAACCTGTTCTTTTGCATTTCGCGAAGCAACATCTCTCGGCACAAGATTTCCGAATGAAGGATATTTTCTTTCAA
>CAYNUV010000715.1:0-1646 GCA_964400245.1 uncultured Ignavibacteriaceae bacterium | reverse complement strand
AATAGTGCTTCTTATACCTGGACTGCTGTACAACTGCCGTAGTTCGCGGAATGATTTTAATTTTGCTCGGGCTCCCCTTTTATCTTTATTGGAAGTATTGGAGATAGAAGAAATAATTTTCGGATTTGCGAATTAACGGATTATCGGATTAAATTTTTGAATTCGGTAATTCGCTAAATTGACAATCCGTTATTTTCAACTTTGGAAATAGGGCTTTTTCGACTCTAAGTGACTTTACGGTTTTAGGAAATATGGCTCTGAACCTTCAGAATGGCATTTCCAATTTTGGAAACAGAAAGCATTTATTGTTTATTTTATTTATCAATGAGTATCATTTCTAAAGTAATTTCCTTTGCTTCTTTAAAACCAAAATTATAAGTTAAGCTTAAGTAAAACAGGAGTAATGCGGGGCAAACTTGCCTGAAATAAAACTTCTTGAAATAGCTAGTAAAAATTTTTTAATAATTAATTGCCTTGTTGTTCTAAGCAAGACATTTCTATCACGAGGTGCAGCTTAGTTCCCGTACCCTGTTAACAAATCATTATGGATAAAAGAGATCATTTTACAGTAGTTACTTTTAAAAATTTTAAGGCATTTAAAAACTATTCTGTAGCGTTTAACGCTTTTAATATTTTAGTAGGACCTAACAATGCTGGAAAGTCAACGATTCTTAGTGCCTTTAGAATTTTATATGAAGGGATTAGAAAAGCTTCATCACGTAACCCAGAATATATAAACGATCTTTATAAAGGTAATTGGGGATATCGGATAGACCTATCAAACTTACCATTAGCATCTGAGAATATTTTTTATAATTATGATGATTCTTCTCCTGCAATTATAAAATTCCATTTGCAAAATTCAAAAGAATTGCATTTAATCTTTAATACAATTAATGGGTGCTTTTTATATTGTGATACAAAGGGGGGACAAGTTAGATCCACATTTCAATTTAAAAAAGAATTTAATTTAAAAATAGGTTTTGTACCTATTTTGGGACCTGTAGATTATATTGAACCATTATATCAAAAAAAAGCCGCAAGATTAGCTTTAGTATCATCAACAGCTTCAAGGAATTTTAGAAATATCTGGTATTATTATAATAATTATTTTGAAGATTTTAGAAAATTGATACAAACTACATGGCCTGGTATGGATATAGAACTCCCAGAATTGCATTATGATTCTACGAGAACAAAGCTTATTATGTTTTGTCCTGAAGAAAGATACCCCAGAGAATTATATTGGGCTGGTTTTGGTTTCCAAGTATGGGCACAAATGTTGACTTATATTGTCCAATCAAAAGACGCTTAATATTCATAATTGATGAACCAGATATTTATTTACATTCAGATTTACAGAGACAATTAGTTAGTATTTTAAAGTCTCTTGGTCCAGATATTTTAATTGCTACACATTCAACAGAAATAATAAGTGAAGCTGACCCAGATGATATTCTTGTGATAAATAAAAAATTCAAATCGGCACAAAGAATTAAAAATCCTACACAATTACAGTCAATCTTCGGTATTCTAGGTTCTAATCTTAATCCTACGCTTACTCAATTGGCAAAGACAAAACGTGCAGTATTTGTTGAAGGAAAAGATTTTCAGATTTTATCTTCATTTGCGCGAAAACTAGGGAA
>CAYNUV010000714.1:0-1647 GCA_964400245.1 uncultured Ignavibacteriaceae bacterium | reverse complement strand
ATGAACCGCTTTCTTTTGGTTCTGTTTCGGCAGGTGCAATGACTTATGGTTTTGATCTTTACAGAGAGACAAAATTTATTACCGGCTTCTCTTACAATTATGGAAATAAATTCTTCGGCGGAGTCGCAATTAATTTCCACAACCTTTCAATAAAAAATTATGGAAATGATCTTGTCTTTTATCTAAACATTGGCGGCTTGGCATATTTAACTGATGAGATTCGATTAGGTTTTTATATTCACAATTTAAACCGTGCAACTTTTGGAAATGAAGATGACCAGATACCGATGATTATTAATTCCGCGTTAAGTTATGATGTTTTACAAAACCTGAGAATTAATACTGCTTTTGAAAAAGATGTAAGATACCCATTCTCTTTTCTTTTTGGGTTGGATTATGATATAATAAAATATCTTTCTTTAAGAACCGGATTTTCAACTGAGCCTTCAAGATATACAGCAGGGATTGGAATTAATTATTCAATCTTCAGTCTTGATTATGCTTTGTTTACACATAATGATCTTGGATTAACTCACCAGGCAGGAATAATAATAAGTTTCGGTGAAGAAGGTGAACGCTCTACAAAAATAAGAGAACATTTGTTTACAAAATGAAAAGAGCTACAATTTTTTTTTGAATTGCCCCGACATTCATGTCGGGGATAAAAATAAACTAATCTCCTGGGCTTTAGCCAAAATTCTTTTGAAGTTGTGGCTAAAGCCAATTGTTGTTGTGTTTAGTATTCCACGCCCTAAAGGTCGTGGCTATTTAATAAACTTTGTTAGACAATAAGTAAATGAAAAACATAAAGTTTTTTATTCTGATTATTCTCGTAATTATTTTATCAGATATTATTTTCCCCCAAACCGATACCAATTATATAAACACGGAAGAAGTGATTGATGAACTGCTTGGTGAATCGCAGGATGAAGAGCTTTCTTCCGAGTTATATGATGTCCTTGAGAACCTTATTGATAATCCAATTGATTTAAATACCGCCGGAGTAAATGAACTGCAAAAAATTCCTTTTATAGATTATTCAAATGCAGAATTAATTGTTAAGCACAGAGAAAGGTACGGATTCTTTTTTTCTGTAAATGAACTTTATACGATCAGAGAAATTCCTGCTGATCTTATAAAAAAAATCATTCCGTTTGTTAAAGCAACAAAACCTATTGTATCAACCATTAATGAAGAAGATGAAGATTTATTGAACGATCTATATTCAAACTCAAAAGTGAATTTCAGGAACAGAGTTGTAAATGATCTGCAGACAAGAAAAGGATTTGAAGAAAATAAATTTGAAGGCTCTAAACCTGCTATCTACAACCGGCTTAAAATAAATTACAATAATAACTTCCAGGTTGGTGTACTTACGCAAAAAGATGCGGGGGAAAAAGATTTTAATGAATTCACTTCATTTCATTTTACTGCTAAAGATTTAACATATCTTAAGAATGTTGTTATTGGTGATTATTATCTAGAATTCGGGCAGGGGCTTGCATTGTGGAACGCTTATGGATTTTCCAAAGGTGCAGATGCTATTTATCCTGTTAAGAAAAGTGAAAGGAAAATTATCCCTTATACAAGTGCTTCAGAAAATAATTTTCTGAGAGGTGCGGCAGGAACCATTGATCTCAATGCTTT
>CAYNUV010000713.1:0-1648 GCA_964400245.1 uncultured Ignavibacteriaceae bacterium | reverse complement strand
TAAGGCACGAATAGCAAGAATCGTCATATATGCACGTGGTCCAAAGTTGTTACCAATATCCCACCAGTCAGGTCTGAATGACCACATCAAATCATCTTCACCTTTATTCTTTAAAGCTGTTTCAATACTCTTTTCGATATAAGGATATAATTGATTTAGAAATTCTTTATCACCGGAATGGCGAATATAACTTGCACAAACAAGAGTAAACCAAAAGTGATTCCAGTTTTCTGTTCCGGCAAATTCTGTTTTAAATGTTGTGTCTTTCCAATAGTATGCGTGAGGAATTATTTTGTCTGCACTTGCTAAACTGATGATATATTTTAAATCATTTTTAACTCTGTCCAAATCGAAATTCACCGCAGCTAAATCAGTAAGCAATGCATCGTGAGTAAAATAGAAATTATATTCTGCCTGAGCGGGCATTGGAACGATTTGTCCATTTAAGTAATGCGCATTTGCTGTTAAAACTGCTTTTGCCCACATTGATGTAAAATCAAGATCTTCATCGCCAGTCATTATTGGATTTTTTGAAAGGGATTCAGTGACGATATAATTTTCATACTCATCAATTTCTTTTTGATAGTTTGTTAACAGGTAATCCGTTTTTCCCTTTCCCTCTGTAATTAATGATGATCCTATTATTTGAACAATTTTCATTGACTCATTGGGTTGTAATTTTTTATTGTAAATAAAAGCTGCTACTGGTCTGCCGGGATTTTCTTTTTGAATGGTTTGCTTAGACAGAGAGCTATCAGTGTTTAACCACCAATCATCAAGACTAGTAAATCTGTTATTATTATTTGCAGAGGTTGTAAAACTTGAAGGATGCAACCCGGCATTGATGATAAATATTTGTGCATTCCCTGTTTCAATATCCGGGTAGTTAATCCTTATCACTGAGCCGTTATCCTCAAATTCAGTATACGCACTATCTTTCAAATTATAGGAATGGCTCGTTCGTAAAATTGTTTCTAATCTTGTAAAAACTTCATAATTTTTTTCTTCTTTTGATTTGTTGGTGATTATGTACATAACTACCATAGCAGGTTCGTTTTTACAAAACTCATAACTAATTTCTATCTCGCTATCGAATTTCTCTTTTGTAAATGATACAGAATAAGGTGTCTGATCAACTTCGTAGATTTCATTTTCAAGAATTCTTTTGGGTGAATTTCCGACTTTTATTCCCACAGACATAATTCTGAAATTTTCCCGTTTCCAATAGTCATCACTAATATCTATACTGTTTGCTTTCGGATAATAAAAACTTACCCGATTAAGCATTGGAAAGCTTTTATGAATTTCAATTCCAACATAAGGACCCCCGACTTCTATCTGACCAACTTCCTTCGTACTTTTTATATGAAGCAAGTTTTTATCTTGGGCAAAAAATCCTATATGAATTAATGAATGAATAAGGAAGAAATTATAGATCAATACAAATTTTAATTTCATGATAAAATCATTTAGTTAGAATTAGTTACTCATCTTATTCAGTTGATATTTTAATAGCCCCGATATTTATGTCGGGGAGTGAAATAGCCTAAGACTCCGGGCTTTAGCCCAAAGATAGCCATCCCCGACCTTAAGGTCGGGGCTATTAAGAAATAATGCGTGACATGACTTAGTCATTTATTTAAGTAAT
>CAYNUV010000712.1:0-1652 GCA_964400245.1 uncultured Ignavibacteriaceae bacterium | reverse complement strand
TCACAAATAAAGAAAAAATATTTTGTCACACTGAGCCTGTCGAAGTGCGAGCTAAATTATAAATGGTCAGTCTTCGACAAGCACAGACTGACAAATTTTTATTTTAGAGTCCGCCAATTAAAAGAGAAGTTTTAATCTCCTGCACTTCAACTATTCTTATTCCGGATAATGGATTCTCAACTGCATTTATTAATGATTTAACTATTTGCTTCAATGTTACCAGGTCAAGCCTTAGGGCAGATTCTTTTGTAGATGGAATTCTTTTTAATATCCAGTAAGCAGGTAAAAGGATATATGGCCATCTGTGTGAAGGGCCAAGAATATACCATGGACGAATAATTGTTGCGTTGTTAAGATTTTCTTTTAAAAAACTTTCTGCTTCAGTTCGGGCTTCAATATATGCTTTCATTACAGGTGCTGGATGAGCAACACTAACATAAATAAAATGTGTTACGCCGGATTTCTTTGCTGCAATAATTGAAGCTTTCGCTGAAGCCAGATCAATTGTTTTAAACAACTCTGCTTTAGATGGGCTTGGATGTGAAACTCCAACTAAATGAATGAAAGTATCAGCAGAATTAATTTTCTCTGCAAATGTATTTTCATCCAACGCATTTCCAAATACTATCTCACAATCTTTGGGAATTTTATTTTCAGATCCTTTTCGGACCAATGCAGTAACTTTATGTCCCTGCTTTAATAACTCAGGAATAACTGCATTGCCAAGATAACCTGAACCGCCAGTGATAAAGATTGATTTCATTAAGTTGGAAATATTTATCTGAATTTATGAAGCAGAAAATAAGTTTAATTCGCAGATAAAAAAAGAGCCCTAAGGTTAAGGCTCTTATGGTTTGATATGAATAGCAAAAAAGCTATTTCAAAAGTATTAATTTCTTTGTCTATATATAATCTCCTGAAGTCATCTTGAAGAAGTAAACGCCGCTTGCAAAGTTGATTGCATTAAACTCAATCTCATATTCACCTGCAAGTTTAAATTCATCAACTAATGTTGCTACTTCTTCTCCGAGGGCATTAAATACTTTAATAGTAATTGAATTTTTATAAGGAAGAGAATACCTTATTCTGGTTGCAGCATTAAATGGATTAGGATAATTCTGGTGTAATTTATATTCAGAAGGAATTATTCCTTCAATGGGTACACCAACCAAATGAGAAAAGTTATATCGCCATACTCCATCCCAGGTAGCTGCAAATAAATAATTATCTTTTATTAAAAGTGAACTAGCCTCAATTAAACGACCCTCAATGGCAGTCCAATTTTCTCCATTATCAGTGCTGTAAAGTACTTGCGACATTGTACTTAAAAAGACAACATTTTGAATGCCGGTCAATTCAGTAAAATAAGGAAGATGTGGAATTCCCGTATCAAATACTTCCCAATTTAAACCCTCGTCGGATGTTCGAGCAACTATTCCCGAACCTCCAGCAAATAAATAATTGTCATTTATAAAAAATGAGTTAACTTTTAAACTGTCATTAACAACTTCCCAGGTTAGTCCATCGTCTTCTGATTTATAAATTTCGTTCTGATTGTCTGAATAAAACAACAAGTTACCATCCGAATACATAAAACCATAATTAAAAGGTAATGAATCCCACTGATGCCATGTCTCTCCGAGATTTGTAGA
>CAYNUV010000711.1:0-1667 GCA_964400245.1 uncultured Ignavibacteriaceae bacterium | reverse complement strand
AAACGGCTATGTTAACAAACCATTTTTTGATAACTCTTACAATAAAAATATGAAAAACATTTTCGATAAACTTACAGAAAAATTTAATTCCTGGCGGAAAGAAACAAGTGAATTAATTAGCTCAGCAGGAGATAAAGTATTATCCCAGGTTACTGTAAGCCAGGCTTATGGAGGAATGAGAGATATCAGGTCATTGATATGCGATACATCAAGAGTTCCGAAAGATGAAGGATTGATTATTCGGGGAATATATCTTAAAGATCTGACCGGCAAATTACCTGAAGAAATTTTTTATTTACTGCTGACAGGAGATTTACCAACCAAAGACGAATTAGAAAATCTGGGTGAGGAGCTACGAAAAAGGAAAAATGTCCCTGGTTATGTTTGGGATATTTTAAGAGCAATGCCAAAGGATTCCCACCCGATGACAATGTTAGATACTGCAATTCTTGCTATGCAGAGGGAATCTGTTTTTGCAAAAGAATATGATAAAGGATTAAAGAAGGAAAATTACTGGAAACCAACTCTTGAGGATGCTTTAAATATTGTTGCAAGAATTCCTGCTATTGCTGCTGCAGTTTACAGATTGAGATTTGATAAGGGTGAAATTATAGAACCTGATAATGAATCGGATATTGCAGGCGATTATGTTCATATGCTTGGAATAGAAACAAACAAAAAAGAATTTTATAACCTGATGAAACTGTACCTTGTTCTTCACTGCGATCACGAGGGTGGAAATGTTAGCGCACTTGCAACACAAGTTATAAATTCTGCCTTATCAGATATTTATTATTCTTTATCTGGTGGATTTAATGGACTTGCAGGACCTTTGCATGGACTTGCAAACCAGGAAACATTAAAGTGGGTTCTCGATCTGATGAATAAGTTTAAAGGGACACCTTCAACAGAACAGATAAGAACTTTTATTAAAGAAACTATTGATTCGGGAAAAGTTATTTCCGGTTACGGGCATGCTGTTTTAAGAATTACAGATCCAAGATTTGATGCATTCATGGAATTTGGTAAAAAGCATTTACCGGATGATCCTGTTTTTTTAACCGTAACAAGATTGTTTGAAGTTGTTCCTGAAGAATTAAAGAAAATAGAAAAGATAAATAATCCATATCCAAATGTTGATGCAATTTCCGGCTCAGTTCTTTATCATTACGGATTAAAAGAGTTCAACTATTACACAGTTTTATTTGCTGCATCCAGAAGTCTTGGTTTAACTGCACAAGCAGTAATTAACAGGGGAATGATGTTCCCGCTAATTAGACCAAAATCAGTAACAAGTGAGTTTGTTAAGAGTTTGGTGAATTCGAAATAGAAAAAAATTTATCTATATCATCCCTCCGGATTCTAAAATCCAAATCGAAATTATTTTACTATAAATATTTCATTCCTAAAGGGACTGAAAATATGAATCCAGTATTTGTAGTCCCGAAGGAACGAAATATTTATAGCATAACAATTAAATAAAAATCAAAAATCTCATAGGGATGATATAATACTTATAATTTTTATCATGGTATTTTTTGTTTTTCGTCTCAGCTTATTCTATATTTCGATGCAAAAACAAATAGAATGGCATCACGGAAAAAAGTTAAATTCATATTCGTCACTGGCGGTGTAGTTTCCTCTTTAGGAAAGGGTATAACTGCCTC
>CAYNUV010000710.1:0-1678 GCA_964400245.1 uncultured Ignavibacteriaceae bacterium | reverse complement strand
ACTAAATAAATTTTCTAAGGAGTGATCAATTCTGATCGCTCCTTTAATTTTTGTTATTCCTAAATAAATTCAACAAGCCAAATAATCTACTGAAATGAAATGCAGATTGTAGTTAATCCCCATATTTATCTTAATCAAATTTACAAAAGAAGATAAGCCATCTTTACTTAAATACATCAACGATAAAGATATTTATAACAATACCCTCAAAATTCCTTTCCCATATACAAAAAAAGATGCAGATGTTTGGATAAGCTTTGTTGAGTCTTTAAACAGGTAACAGGAGTATTAAAAAACTGGGCGATAAAAAATAAAAACGAAGATACCACTTCAAATAACAGAAGATGTTTTGGGCAACTTATTTTTATTTGCTACTCTTGAAGTTTGTTCTGTTAAATTTGAATTGAAAAACTATTATTAAACAATTATGCAACAGACCCTTAAGTCGTGGGTTAATGAGAAGAAAAAATAATAAAACCGTTTTAACGGTTTACAACTACAAACAAAAGAGTGTGTAACTTATATCTAATCTCGCTACTTTAACACCTAATCTTTTAATCTTCTTAAAAGGAAAAAATGAAACTGCTTTATATCTTTCCCCATCCTGATGATGAATCATTCGGGCCAGCTGCAGGAATGTACTCACAGCTTAAAGAAGGACATGAAGTTTATCTTTTAACTCTTACTAAAGGTGGTGCAACAAAAGAAAGATTTAAATACAATCTTTCCGTTGAAGAGATGGGTGAAGTAAGATATAAAGAAATGCTGAAAGTAAATGGAGTTCTTGGCTTAACAGGAATGGCTGTTCTTGATCTTCCCGACAGCGGTTTGAAAGAACTTGACCCGAGAATAATTGAAAAAGTTTGCGAGGATCATATCAAAAAAATTCAGCCAAATATTTTAATAACATATCCTGCTCATGGTATAAGTGGCTTTCATGATCATATAATTATTCACTCGGTTTTAAAAAGAGTTTTTCTTGAATTAAAAGATAAAGAGAATGCTTATCTGAAAAGACTGGCATTCTTTACATTGCCGGATAAAGGTAAACCTGCCTGGCTTGATGATGGAACATTCAGAATAAAAAACAGCGATGATGAATTGATTGACTGCATTATCAAATTAAATGAAGAAGAAAAAAATATTTTAATTAAAGCCCTAAATTGTTACGAGACTTACAAAGATAAAATTGCTGAATCAAAAGTAATCGAAAAAATTGGAGATAAACTATACTTTGAATTTTTTATGGAAGATTTCAAACCGCCTTTAAAAAAACTGACTGACAGATTGTCTGCTCTGAATCACAATTAGTAGTTCGTTTTAGGTTACATTTAAAATAACTATCATTTATTGCCTTTTCATTAATCCCATAATAAGTAGATTGTAATTTGTAATAGGTGAACAGGAAGGAGAACTAAAATGATTCGATTAATTAATGATAGATTGTTGATGCTAAAGAAAATTCAGAATAAAATATACACAGTGATTTTGTTGATCGCTTTATTCTTTCTGGTAGTTACCTGAAGTTACCGTTTTCATCAGTTAGACCTTTCATCAGCCGTAACATTTTCTGTTACGGCTTTTTTATTTTTGTTTTAGAATTAATAAATTTAAAATTATATTACTCATCAATTTTATCAAATCTAAAAGAACATTTATGCTAAGAGAAAACTTAAAA
>CAYNUV010000709.1:0-1680 GCA_964400245.1 uncultured Ignavibacteriaceae bacterium | reverse complement strand
CATCTCTCCAGTTTTATTAATTCAAATTTATAAATATTAAATACTTTTCAGTCAATTATTATATGAAGAAATAAAATCAATAAAAGCCCTGATAGAAATGAAGAAATCACAAGTGTTTTATGATTCCTTAGCATCTCACCTAATACAGCATGAATTGCAAGATAAACAAAACCTCCAGAAATATGTGCCATCAAAATACTTATCCAGAAAAATGAAATTCCATCCTTTAAAAGAAATACTCCTAAAAGTGACCCCAGCAAAGTAGTAGATTCTACAAGGGAAGTATATGAAATTATTTTTATTCTTGAATAACCGGCACCAAACATTAATGAGGCAAGAGCCAATCCTTCAGGAAATTTATGAGTTAATATTGCTAAAAAGATTGTACTTTGTTCTTCAGTATTACGCAGATCTCCGGCAGATATTGCAATGCCATCTAAAAGTGAATGAAATGCAAGTGCTGTAAATAATGTCAGAAATATTTCAGAAAATTTCTTTGTTGTTTGCTCATCAAAATGTGAAGCTGAACACGCAGGACATACGTGTGAATAATATTTGTTGATCAGCCAAAAAACCATGTAACCTGAGAATACACTTAAAATAAGTTCTACCAAGCTAAGTTCTCCGGAAGATTCGGGAATTAATATGAATGCGGCAGCACCGAGTAACGCTCCTGCGGATAAAGAAATTAATGCACAAAGTTTTTTATGATTTAATTTTATTATAAATGTTGATGACGCGCCGAAAATTGCAGAGATAACTGCAAGAAATGATTTAATTAGAATTAGTAGAACCATAATTGTAAAGATAATTCTTTAAGAATAACATTAGCAAAGCGGTTATCAATTATCTTGGGTAAGAGGATCAAAATATTTATATTTGGAATCTCTTTTGAGAAATGCGGGATTGATTTTAAACCGGATTGGAAAGGTGCAGGAGTGGTTTAACTGGCACGCTTGGAAAGCGTGTGTACGTGAAAGCGTACCGAGGGTTCGAATCCCTCCCTTTCCGCTCATAGTAAGATTTGGCTAAAGAGGAATTGCGATTATTATAACAGGAACTTTTTTTCTTTTAGATTACTAAAAATATCAACCACCCACCTTTTTATATTCTGAATATTTCCTTTTTATAACTGCACATTTGGGTGAAGAAATAAAAAAATAAATCAGGATTAAAAAAGAAAGCAAAGCAAAAGAAAAATGTAAAGCATCTCTGTATCCTGTAATTTAATTTTAGATCAAATAACAGAAGACGATAAAACAATTAGGATGCCATTATAGAGATGAGATAGTGATTTGCCTTAATATTGCTTTTTCCAATCAATAAAGCGGATTGAATCCCCATCTGATTCGAAGATCAAAGCTCCATAAATATCAGTTCGGTAAATTTCTGAACCAAAATTTCCCAGTCTTTCAACAATTTCTCCCGAAGGATGTTTGAATTGATTTTGTATTCCTGCGCTTATTATACTTTGGTTGGGAGTAACATAACTTAGGAATTCGATAGTGCTGCTTGTTTTACTGCCGTGATGTGCAACCTTAAGCAGATCAGAATCCAGGAAAAATTTATATTCGTCTGAATAAATGTTTTCAACTTTCCTTTCAATATCCCCTGTAAAAAGAAAAGAAGTTTTTCCATAAACAATTTTCATTACCCCACTTTTATTATTAGATGAAAGAG
>CAYNUV010000708.1:0-1683 GCA_964400245.1 uncultured Ignavibacteriaceae bacterium | reverse complement strand
CCAGTAGCTTTTACTGAACGTTTAGTTCTTTCCGATCCCAATTATAATTTATCCCCAAGAGCTCCTCCTGCTCTATCTTAATTCATTTTATTGTCATCTTACCCAAGGGCTCATAGGAACTCCTTAAGTGCTTATCGAATGTCATCCTGAGCTTGTCGAAGGATCTACATTTAACAAGATTCCTCCTTTCGGTCGGAATGACAACCCCTATTCGGAATAAATTCTAATTTAATAATTTCAAAAATGAAAAAGATACTTATTAGCATATTATATATGCTATTTATAAATAGTTCTGCCTTTGCGCAGGCAACCTTAACAGGAAAAGTAACAGACAAGATCACAGGCGAACCATTAGTTGGAGCCGGTATATATATTCCTGATCTGGAAACAGGAGGAATAACCAATATAAACGGGGAATATAAAATTGATAACCTGCCTAAAAGCAAATTTCTGGTGCAAGTTAAATATATTGGATATGCTTCTTATACTTTGATGATTGACCTTGCAGCTATAAGCAATATCAATTTTGCTTTAGAGCCGTCTGCAACAGAAATGCAGGAAATAGTGATAACAGGAAGTGCTTTTTTAAGTGATCCTAAAAGAACAAGCGTTTCTTTGGCACAAATAGATAAAATAGCATTAAGAACCATTCCTTCTACAAACATTGTAAACGCTTTGGCCAATACCATTCCGGGAGTTTCAGAAATTTCAACAGGTGCAGGCATTTCCAAGCCCGTAATTAGAGGCTTGGGATACAATAGAATAATAACGTTAAGTGAAGGAATACGTCAGGAAGGACAGCAATGGGGTGATGAGCACGGACTCGAAATTGACCAGTTTGCAGTAGACAGAATAGAGATTCTTAAAGGGCCTGGAAGTTTGCTTTATGGGTCGGATGCCCTGGGCGGAGTAATTAATATTCTCGAACCTCAGTCCCCTACTATTGGAATAATCCAGGGAGAAGTTTCTTCTGACTATTCAACAAATAACGACTTAACTGCAAATTCGCTGATGCTCGAAGGAAATCAAAAAGGGATCGTATGGAGAGGAAGAGGAACTTATAAAAATGTTGCTTCTTACAGGACACCTGAAGAGTCCATTTATAATTCCGGCTTTAATGAAACGAATTATAGCGGAATGCTTGGGATCAATAAAAGTTGGGGATTCTCTCATTTTCATATAAGCAAGTACAATGCTTTTCTTGGAATGATCGAAGGAGAAAGAGATTCTGCTACTAATAAGTTTATAAACATGGGAGGAACTATTGTTCCGGATGTGATCCTTAAAGGACGAAAACTGGAATTGCCTTTTCAGAATGTTCAGCATACCAAAGTAACATCGGTAAATAATATCGTACTTAAAAACAGTCAGCTAAAAGTGAATTTAGGCTATCAAAACAATGACCGGAAAGAATTTGAAGAATCGTCAAATGATCCGGGATTGTTTTTTCATCTTAATACCATCACTTACGATGCAAAGTATCATCTCCCTGTAAAGAATACTTTTGAATCCGTTATTGGTGTTTCGGGCATGACCCAAAGCAATGAAAATAAAGGAGCAGAATTTTTGGTTCCCAATTATAGTTTGCAGGATATGGGCGGCTTTGTGTATGCTAAAAAGTCTTACGAAAATTTAACCTTAAATGCAGGCATTCGCTATGACTCAAGGAATTTGAAGGGAGCA
>CAYNUV010000707.1:0-1685 GCA_964400245.1 uncultured Ignavibacteriaceae bacterium | reverse complement strand
TCTTTAAACTCAGATGGAAAAGTATGAGCACCAAGAAAAGTTGGAACAATATCAATTGGAAAAATATCCTTAACATAGTTAATAGCTTGAAGAAGCTTAAGTTCATTTTCGAAATCAAGTCCATAACCGCTTTTTATTTCTAAAGATGTAACTCCATGCGAGATAAAATATTTTACTCTTTGAGTGAGAAGATCAATTAATTCTACTATACTGGCTTTTCTAACTGCCTTAACAGTAGTGTTTATTCCACCACCATTTGCTGCAATTTCTTCATAGGTTGCACCAGCAAGTCTCATACGGAATTCATTTGCTCTTGAGCCTGCAAATGCCGAATGTGTGTGGCAATCAATTAAACCGGGAAGAATAACTTTATCTTTAACATCAATTACAACATCAGAAGAATTTATTTTTAATGAAGAATTAGGAGTAAAATCTTTAATGATTCCATCTTCAAAAATAAGAGAATGATTTTCAACTAAGCTGATATTATTTAATTTTTTTCCCCTCTTAAAATGTTTTCCTTTTGTATCGGCAGTAATTATTTGTGCAGGATTAAGGAGGATTTTTTTCATTACTCAAAAATATTTATCGTTTCATTTACAATGCGGCATTCGGTGTAACCAAGCTGGCTCATCTTAAAGCTTAAATCATTTGCATCTGAATAATTAATAAAATCACCGATCATTACTTTATAAAACGGAGGATCAAAAATTACATAAACATCTTTCTGAGCTGTATTAAAATAAATTTCCGATCGCATATTATTTGCTTCTTCAAGATTATCGGTTGTAAGAATTAAAACTCTGTAACCATTTACTTTATCAATAACCTTTCTGTTTAGTTGTGAAGAAGTATCAACTTCGGATTCATCATATCCATACCAGACTTCGGAACTATTAATAGTTGTTGGAAGTAAAATTTCTTTTTCAGGAATTTCAAGCTTTGTTCTGTAGGGTGTAAAATCGAAGTCTTCGACAACATTTTTTCCCAGGGAGTCATTTTCTTTCTTTAATTCTTTCTCAACGTCAATTTTATCCTTATCCTCTGAATAACGGTTATCTGTTGAAGCACTGCAGGAGTAAAAAATAAATAAGCTAAGTAAGCAAAAGGAAAAAATAATGTATTTCATATTAAAGACGATTTTTATTTGCCGGAGTAAATATAATGCTTCCTGAAGATTACTTAAAAGATCAGACTCAAATGTGCTTATGATCCGCATTTCAATTTAATTTTGAGATACTACTGATATTTTAGTAACTTACGGTAATAAAAAATAAAATTTGCGTCAAAAATGTCGTCAAAAAAGCTAAAAATCCTCTTTGTTACTTCAGAAGTTGTTCCTTTTGTAAAGACCGGCGGATTAGCTGATGTTTCTTCAGCGCTTCCCCAGATGCTTTCTGAAATGGGTCACGAGATTAGAATTGTCGTTCCTAAATACGGAGCTGTTGATGAAAGGAAATTCAAGATCCATGAAGTTGTCAGGTTAAAAGATATTGTTATTAAAATTGGTGATAAGGATGTCGTTTTCTCTTTGAAATCTTGTTTCTTACCCGGGCCAAAGGTAAGAGTTCAAATTTATTTCCTCGATAACCATGAATATTTCGGAAGCAGAAATAGTTTATATATAGATTCTAAAACAGGAAAAGATTATCGCCGGATGGTTGCCTATGCCATATGACTGGCGT
>CAYNUV010000706.1:0-1687 GCA_964400245.1 uncultured Ignavibacteriaceae bacterium | reverse complement strand
GAGAAGTGATAAAATCTTCTGAAATATAGAATGCAATAACAAAAATAAGTATTCCGCAGATATTTTTAATTAAAGAATAAATCATTTTATTACCACCGTTTTCATTTTGGAATGTATTCCACATAGATCTCCAAATTTCTTGGAATTAAGGCATTTGTTTCCAGTAGTCCTAAATGCAACACATCTTCTTTCTTCAAAATTAGTAAACATATCAATCATAATTTGATGCTTTCTAATATCAACATGACCAGAACAATAGAATGATCCTTCAGCGTCGGGATCTGCTAAACTTAACTTGAATGTAGCTTCAGCATTACACTTAGGAAATTCACATTTCATTTTCTCTTCATCCCCCATAAGTCCACATTAACGAAACAGAGAACTATCATTAAAATAAGAATAGTTGGTAGACCTATCCAGAATGGCCAGTTCCAATCACCCAATAGCTTATCTAAACCTTCAGTGAGGAGAAATACTAAACCATAAAAGCTAATAATATTAATGATTATAATTATAGGAGATTTCATTCGGCAATCTCCTTCCCTTTAACCCAATGATAATATATATCGCTTCTTGAACCTCTAAGAATTGCTTTTTTCTTAATACTCCATAAAATAGACCTTTTTAACCAATCAAAGTCATCTTTGTAAAAATGCCAACAGGGATCTTCTTTGCATAATTCCAAAATTGCCTGATCTATTCTATACCTATCCCATCCTAAAAACATAGAACCTTTTTTATCTGTTTTCTTCCAAATCAAATACTTCATAAATTGTACTTCTTCTTTAGTTCCAAAGTCTGCAAGATAGTGGTGATTTTGACATAAATAGACCAGATTATCGTCGGAATCAGTTCCATAGTCCATTACAGGAATAATGTGGTGTTTCCAAACTCCACTCTTATCCCAATCACAAATCTCACAATTTCTTTTCACTTTTGGATTTGTAGTCATATGCCCTCCAAATCTTTCATTGCTTCATCTTTTATGTCTTGAGCAATAGCATGATCATATTGAACTATGGTAGATAGATGAGCATGACCCGAAATCTTGCGGATTTTATCATAACCCCATCCTTTCCTAACAAGTTCAGTAATTGTATAATGTCTACAATTGTGAACAGTTACATTCTTTTTAATTTTAGCTTTCTTAGCAAAATATTTTATCTTTCTTCCAATATTTCTATAACTTTGACGACGAAAAACATGATCTTCAGGTTTAAGTTCTTCATCCTCAATATATTTCTTGAGCAAAGCCATTGCATCTGGGGGAACAATACATTCAGATTTTCTTCTTGATTTTTTCTTCAATATTGTAACACTCATCACATTATTCTCAAATTCAATATCTCCAACAGTTACCCCACCAACCCACTCTTCTGTTCTTTTTTTAACAGTTCGGAAATGTTTCTTACCTCTTTCATCAGTCCATTCATTTATTTTATCGTCTACAATTCTCTGTACTCCATATAATTCTCCTATCCTTCTACCTGTTGCTTTCAATACTGTAAACAGCATATGATAATAGGGATCTTCTTTAGATGCTTCCAATAAAGCATTCATTTCTCGACGAGAAAGAGGTTCTATTTCTGTTTTTACCATGTTTGTCCGATAAGATACCTTATATGACAGGTACTATATATAAATCTTACCCCAAATCTCGTAAACTGCCTCTATAGCCTCTATAGAC
>CAYNUV010000705.1:0-1711 GCA_964400245.1 uncultured Ignavibacteriaceae bacterium | reverse complement strand
CGAAGGGATGGCTTTGCCAAAGTCGTGGGTACTTATACATATATAATTTTAACTGTTTCAACAGTTTACAAATTTTTCACAGTCAATTTAGCAAAAGTGAAACAAAACCCCACCCTTCAAACAGGTATAAAAATCCTCAACAAATTTTGTATTAAATTAGTTGTTAACAATCTTTATTAAACATAAAAATTGAAATTGCCTGATTTAAAAATAAAATATGATCCTCCATCAATCATTAAAAAACTTTTTAATGATTTCCATTGGAATACTTCAAACAACAAAATCCTTTTAACGTTTGATGACGGGCCGACAATTGAATCAACCGGGATAATTTTAAATCTGCTTGCGCAAAATAAAATCAAAGCAGTTTTTTTTTGTGTAGGAAATAATGTTCGGAACAATCAATCACTTGCAAAAGAAATTTTAGATGAAGGGCATTTAATCGGTAACCATACTTTCAATCATAAAAGATTAACTAAAATAAGTAATGAAGAAGCCGTTAAAGAGATTGATTCATTTAATAACCTTATAAAAGAAAAATTTGATTATGAAGTTAAATTCTTCAGACCTCCTTATGGCAGATTTACTATTTCAACACAAGGCATTCTTAAAAAGAAGAATATGAAATGTGTAATGTGGTCTTTACTAACCCAGGATTATAAAAATGATTTTAATATTGTTAAATTTGCCGTACAAAATTATTTGAAAAGTGATTCGGTTATGGTGCTTCACGATAGTATTAAATCTAAAAACATTATTTCGGATTCTATAAAATTTGTTATTGATGAATCGAATAAACGCGGATTTGAAATTGGAGAGCCTTCCGGATGCCTGAGCTGATCTTTCTTATCATCATATCTTTATATTTTATTTTTGCAGCACTTCTTTTAATTGGGGTTAGAAAAAGATTTCCAACTTTAAATCAAAAAGATTTTCCTTCTGCAACAGTTATTGTGGCGGCACGAAATGAAGAAGTAAATATTTTAAAATGTCTCGAATCACTGAACAAATTAAAATTTCCCGAAGGAAAGCTTGAAATTATTTTAGTCGATGATAAATCAACCGACAATACAGGGAAGATTATAGATGAATTCATTTTCAATAAAAATAAATTTAAAAAGATTGTAACGAGTAAAGAGATTGGAAAATTAAAAGGAAAAACCAATGCGCTTGCAAATGCAATTGGAATTTCCAAAGGAGAAATAATTCTTACCACTGATGCTGATTGCGAGGCACATACAGATTGGGTTTATCAAACTGCATCATATTATCAAAAAGATGTAGCAATGGTAAATGGATTTACCACTCAATATGCTTATAATAATTTTTCAGGTCTGCAGGCAGTTGATTTTATTTATCTGCTGACTGTTGCATCAGGAACAATAAATATTGGTTTTCCTATAAGCTGTATAGGGAATAATATGTCATATAGAAAATCTGTTTACAAAGAAGTTGGCGGATATGAAAATCTTCCATTCAGTGTAACGGAAGATTCGCTTCTTCTTTATGCAATGTACAGGTTAAAAAAATATAAAATAGTTTATCCTCTTGATAAAAATGCTTTAGTTACATCTGCACCTTGCCCGACAATCAAAGATCTTTTCAGGCAGAAAAAAAGATGGTCTATTGGTGGTTTGGATGATCAATTTAGCGGCGAGCTTGTTATGAGTATAGCTTTCTTTGCAAATGTTGGAATGCTCCTTACTCCTTT
>CAYNUV010000704.1:0-1712 GCA_964400245.1 uncultured Ignavibacteriaceae bacterium | reverse complement strand
ACCCGGTACAACTCTCAACGACAGAAAACTCAAGATCTATGCTATTTCAAACATCAAAAAGAATACAGAATTTTTACTCCCTTCCTATGAGAAGCAAATATACCAGCCACTATTAGCTTTCTTAAAGGACTTAAGCGATATTGTTCACGGAGTAAAAGAAATCCAGTGGGATTCGATTGATAAATTCTTTGTCAAGAAACTTTCTGCGTACATACTGGAAGGTTCTGCTGAAATGTTTGAGGTTATGTATGATAAAATTAATAACGACAGTGAGTTTAAAAAGAATCTGAAAAACTATCTCCGCAGTCAGGATATCTTTAACATTTCTCTACAATTTGAAAGTGATGACATTTATAATATCTGTCAGCTTGCAAACTATTTGCTCTATCTCAAAATAATTTTCTATTCATACCTTCAAAGAGATGTTCCCAAATTAAAATTAAAAGAATTAGAAATACCTGAAGAAAAAAATAAGCTCAATAAAGTTTTACGTGATCGATTCAATGATGTTCTTGAGCACGACTTTGAGCTAATATTTCTACCTAACATTCTTGATGAATTTGAATACGACGCTAAATACCTGCCTTCGCTAAAAGGCAATGTTCATCAGATTCGCCAACTGAATTTCAAGGACTTAAACTGTGATGTTATTGGTTTGATTTATAATACATTGATTGATAACCAGGAACAGCACGACAGGGGACAGCACTTTACTAATCTAAATGAAGTTGATATCGTAAATGCTTTTTGTATAAACGAAAAAACTGAATTCGTACTCGATAGTGGTTGCGGTGCCGGGACATTTTTAGTGCGGGCTTATAATTTCATAAAACAATTTCATCCTAAACTTAATCACGAAGAAATACTTGAAAGACTGTGGGGAGTCGAAATAGCTTCGTTCCCTGCATTCCTTGCTACAATGAATTTATCTCTGCTCGATATCAAAACAGACGATAACTATCCTGTAATTATCCGGGAAGATTTCTCACATATAAAAGCCACTTCTTCACCTGCAATAATGTTTCTTAATGCAAGCCATCTGTTTGAAGTAAAAGACACAGGTGGAAAAATCAAGAAAGTGAAGATGCCTGTTTTCGATGCTTGCGTTGGTAACCCGCCATACATTAGACAAGAACTCATTGAGCATAAAGATAGATGGGTTAATCTCGCAAAGTCTGAGCACGCATTGAAAAAGATCAACCAGCAAAGCGACCTGTACGTGTATTATTTGATGCACACTGCATCATTTCTTAATGATGGTGGACGCCTCGGCTATGTTGTTTCAAGCAGTTGGTTGGATGTTTCTTTTGGTGCTGGTTTTCAAAAATTTCTTATGGACAACTTTAAGATAATTGCAGTTATAGATAACCAGAAAGTAAGAAGCTTTGAAACTGCCTCAATCAACACTATGATACTCATACTTGAAAAATGTTCCGATAGAGATGAAAGAAAGAAAAACCAGATTAAGTTCGTCAGGGTTTATAAAGAATACGATGAAATAATCGGTAAGAGCGATGACCCCGACAGGATTAAATATCTCCAGAGATTTATTTCAAATATTGAAAAAGCGAATAAACTGGTAAGGAATGAAAATTTTTATATAACAGTTAGAACACAAAAAGAGTTAGAGGAAGAAAGCACTTTTGACGGCAATTACGAGAATGGACATTGGGGAGCTAAATATTTACGCTCACCGGATATCTATAACAAAA
>CAYNUV010000703.1:0-1713 GCA_964400245.1 uncultured Ignavibacteriaceae bacterium | reverse complement strand
CGTGCAAAAACCTGTTTGCTTCTATGAAGAAAATTATATAACCACTGGTTTCTTTCCACGCAGCTTCATAAACAATACATTCTTTTTCTTCCGTCTCGGTTGCTTTTCTTGCAAATGATGTAAAATCTTTTTTACCTATTAATACCTTGCTTAGTTTGTTGAGATATGAAATATCTAATTTGTAAAAATACCGGTAAGAAAATGGTTCATAAAAAGGAGATTTATATTTGATAAAAAGGTAAAGATATTTCCTCTTAACTGCATCAAACCTGGCATTAAAATTTTCAGGAACACTTTCAATTCCGGTTATAGAAATATCACGAGGAAGAATTGAGTTAAGTGAGTATTTGAATTTTATTAAATCAATATCCTGTTCAATCCTGAAGTTTGCAACCTGCCCCAAAGCGTGAACACCTGAATCTGTCCTGCCTGAACCTATAAGATTTACCTGCTGACCGGAAATCATTTTTATGCTATCAGTTATTCTTTTCTGAACTGTATCACAACCTTCCTGGACTTGCCAGCCGGAATAATTTGTTCCATCATATTGAATTATGAGTTTATAGTTATTCAATTTTTATAAAAAGTTTTATTGTAAATTACAAAAAATTACAGCCATGAGTAAAACGTAAGCTATATATCAGATAAGTGATAGAAACAACTTTCAAAATTAATTGTGATGATATACATATAAGTATTTGATTTATGGAATTATTTTGAAACTACATTTATAAACTTTAATAAGGAGTAATTATGTGGACTGTTTTTGCGATTCTTTTAGTTCTATGGTTACTTGGAATGATAAGTTCTTATACCCTGGGAGGTTTTATTCACATACTTTTAGTCGTTGCATTAATAGTAGTTGTTATAAGATTAGTTCAGGGGAAAAAAGTTTTATAAACTTGTAGATGACTTATTTAATGATTTGAAATATTTATGGAAAGGAAATAAAGAATTTATTCATACCTTAATGATTTTATAGGATTAGCCGAAGCTGCTTTTATTGCCTGGTAAGCAACTGTAAATAATGCAATCATCAATGTTAACAAAGCAGCTGCAATAAAAACTAAAGGGCTGATACTTACTCTATATGCAAAGTCTTCAAGCCATTTGCTTAAGATTATATAAGCAACCGGAGATGCAATAACTATTGCAATCAAAACAAGCTTTAAAAAATCTTTTGTAAACAGTATAGCAATTCCCGAAACGGAAGCACCAAGAACTTTTCTTACACCAATCTCTTTTGTTCTTTGTTCTGCATTAAATGAAGCAAGAGCAAACATTCCAAGACAAGCTATGAATATTGCAAGAATAGAAAAATATCCAACAAGCTTCCCAAGATTTATCCTGGTCTCTATACATTTTATCTAGATTCTCATCAAGAAAAGAAAACTCAAACGGATATTCCGGTATAAGCTCATTCCATTTTTCTTCTATAAATGAAATTGTACTTTTAAAATCTCCGGGTTTAATTCTTGCAGCCGCATATTTTAAAAAGAAAGGACGAACAAATGCCGGAGCTATATCAAGAAAGAAGGGACCAATCGGTTCTTTCAACCAGACAAAATTAAAATCCTTAACAATTCCGATAATTCTTTCCTGTCCAAATATTGTATTAAATCTTTTATTGATTACACTTTCAGGTTCACCCCAATTTAGTTCTTTAACCATTGCTTCATTTATAATTATTCCAAGTGAATCCTCTCTAATATA
>CAYNUV010000702.1:0-1714 GCA_964400245.1 uncultured Ignavibacteriaceae bacterium | reverse complement strand
TCTCTGTTTTTATTTTTTTCTAAAAAGAGATCATAAGCAATATTTAAACAAGCAATAATAGCTATAGTTTGTACAGGCTGATCAGGAAGTTCCTCTTTTGTTTCTTCCATAACCTTGTTAACATAAATAGCTAATTCCTTTGCTATTTCTTCATTTTCAACTAGTAAGGAATATTCTTTTTCGAATATTTTTATTTTGAGCTTTTTCTTATCGTTCATTTATGTCTTATCCATCAAACAATCATAATGTTTAAGAACTTAAGTCTGCTTATCTGCAGATAAATGAAAATCAATCCTTGTTAATAATTCACTAATATTATTTTTTAATTTTTCCTTTTCTTCTTTTCCGAAAGAACTTAAAATTGTTAAATCCGATTTTTCCTTTTTAATTTGATTTTCTGATTCAAGCCTGGAAATATTCTGCAATAATTCTGCCTTTTCATTTTTTAATATGTTGACCTGGTTTTCCATTTGTTCATTAATTTCAGTTAAATCTTTACACTTGTTTGCCAGAATTTCCACTTGAGACTGAATATCATTCAAATCATTGAGAAGTATATCCTGTTTGGAATTCTCCGACATTAGTTCCCTCTCAACTTTGCATTAAATTTATTTTCAATCAAATGTATAAGCTTTAGAAATTCTTTCTCTACTTCTTCTTCAGTTAAAGTTTTGTCTTCAGCTTGATAGTCTAAAGTAAATGCCATACTTTTTTTATTTGCACCTAAAGATTCACTTCCAAATAAATCAAATAACTTAACTTCTTTCAGTAATATAGAACCTTCTTTCTTAATAAATTTAACAATCTCTTCATACGAAACAGATTTATCAAATATAAAAGCAAAATCCTTTACTACTTTAGGATATTTAACAGGATCAGAATATGATTTATCTGTTTTATTTAATTGCCTGAGATTTTCAAGATTAAATTCAAAACAGTAAACATCCTGGTTAATATCAAACTGTTTAAGAATATCTTTTTTAACAAAACCACCAGAACCAATAACATTTTCAGCTATATTTTTTTCAAGACTATAAGCAAAAAAAGTATTCTCACCGTGATAATATGAATCATTTAAAACATTGTCAAGTGAAAACTTTATAATGAAGTTATCAACCAATCCTTTAAGTGAATAGAAATCTACTGCTTTTTCATTCGAGTTCCATTCTTTATTATACTCATTACCCGTTATAATAAACAGAATTCTTTGTTCTTCTGCAAAATCATTAAAGGAGTTTATACCGTTATTGCTGGTTTTATTGAATACATTACCTATTTCAAAGAAGGAAAGATTTTTTTCACCTTTGTTAATATTATTAGAAACCACTTTTAATCCACCGGGAATAAGTGATGTTCTAAGATATGCCATATCGACACTTTGAGGGTTAAGAAGTTTTATAGGATTTCCGGCTAAAGATGCAGATTTCTCATCCAATAATGGATTATTGAGAATTTCATAAAAACCTAACCCAGTACTAACTTCTCTTAGCTTATCATTAAATGCGGATTCATCATATTTCTTTTCTAAAGTTATAGTAATCTTTGCTATTGTGGGAATTAAATTGTAACCATGAATCCTGGATATTTCCTCAATAATGTCTACTTCTCTTTCAATATCCGGCCTGAAGGAAGGAATAGACAGCTTCAGCTCTTCCTTTGATTTATGAGTTGTCTTTATTTCAAGTTTATCCAGAATTCTAATTACTCTTTTCTT
>CAYNUV010000701.1:0-1715 GCA_964400245.1 uncultured Ignavibacteriaceae bacterium | reverse complement strand
TAGTCAACGATTCAGAGTCTGTAAATTTTTTAGATGGAGATACTGAACATTTTAGAAAATTTTCATTTGAAATATTTTATGAACCATTTAACCAGATAAATTTTTCTTTAATGATAAATTACATAAACAACTCACTTCAGAATTCAGCAAAGTATAAAGAAACACAAATGTTTTTTGCAATAGGCGCAAGAATATAAAGGAGAAAAGGATGTTTAAAAATTTGAAATTTCCTCTCGTTGCTGTTGTGTTAACAATTGGAATTGTACTGGGGACCCAGATTGAAAGAGTTTTTTCGGATGATAACCTTAGAAACAGCATAATAAAATTTAATGATGTGCTTACATTCACTGAAAAATATTATGTGGAGGAAGTTGATACCCAACAGCTTGTAGAGGCAGCAATAAATGGAATGTTAAACAAACTCGATCCACACTCGGTTTATATTTCTGCAAGCCAACTCCAATCTGTTGAAGAAAATTTTAGAGGAGATTTTGAAGGAATTGGAATTGAGTTCCAGGTTGTGAATGATACTCTTACTGTTGTATCACCAATAAGCGGTGGTCCAAGTGAAGAACTTGGGATTCAATCCGGTGATAGGATAATAAAAATTGATGGTATTGAATCCCTTGGCTTAACAAATGATGACGTGAGAAATAAACTCAGAGGCAAAAAAGGAACTAAAGTTAATGTAACAATTCTCCGGCAGGGAGTTAAAGACCCGATTGAATACGAAATAACCCGCGATAAAATCCCGATCTATTCTGTTGATACACATTTTATGCTTGATAATAAAACCGGTTATGTAAGTGTATCAAGATTTTCTGAAACAACTTATGATGAATTGGTTAGTGCACTTGATGATCTTAATAAAAAGGGAATGAAGCAGTTAGTATTCGATTTAAGAAGTAATCCAGGTGGTTATTTAAACCAAGCGTTTCAGATTGCTGACCTTTTTGTTGATGGAGAAAAGAAGATTGTTTATACAAGAGGTAGGCGATCTGAGTTTAATGAAGATTATTATGCATCAAAATCTTCGCAGTTTGAAAAAATACCTCTTGTAGTTCTGGTTAACCAGGGAAGCGCTTCTGCAAGTGAGATTGTTGCAGGTGCTGTTCAGGATTGGGATCGTGGACTTATTGTTGGTGAAACTACTTTTGGAAAAGGTCTTGTTCAAAGACAGTTTGATCTTCCGGATAATTCTGCATTGAGATTGACAATATCGGAATATTATACTCCTTCAGGAAGATTAATCCAAAGAGATTATAAGCATAAAAAAGACAAGGATGAATATTATTCTGAAGTTCAGGAAAGAGAGGAAGTTGAAGGAGATAATTTAGAACATAATGTTGAGACTGATTCTACCAAGCCTGTTTATAAAACAAGCGGCGGAAGAATTGTTTATGGCGGCGGCGGTATTACTCCAGATTACATTATTAAATCCGGCAGCATAACCGAATACACAACCAATCTTTTAAGGAACAATATTTTTTACCAATTTGTTTTATCTTATTTAGATCAGCATGCATCAGAAATTAAAAATCAGTTTGGAGATGATCTTCAGAAGTTTAGAGATAATTTTATTGTTGATGATCAAATGAAAGAAAACTTTTTTTTATTTGCCAAATCAAAAGGTGTTGAATTTAATTCTGAGGATTTTGGAAAAGATAGCGAATATATTTTAGCAAGATTGAAAGCGCAGGTTGCAAGGAACTTCT
>CAYNUV010000700.1:0-1720 GCA_964400245.1 uncultured Ignavibacteriaceae bacterium | reverse complement strand
AACGAAAGTAGTATAATGACAGATTCAACAGTAACAAACGATTCTATTCTTGTTGCAGTTATGCAGACTAATATGGGAACTATTGAAATTGAATTATTTAAAAAACTTACACCGACGACAGTAGAGAACTTCACCGGTCTTGCTGAAAAAGGATATTATGACGGAATAATATTCCATAGAGTGATTGATAAATTTATGATTCAGGGTGGTGATCCGACAGGAACAGGAAGAGGCGGCGAAAGTTTGTGGGGAGGAAAATTTGAAGATGAGTTTGTTACAACACTAAAACACGACAGTGCAGGAATTCTTTCAATGGCAAATGCAGGCCCAAATACAAATGGAAGCCAATTCTTTATTACAGTTATTCCTACTACCTGGCTGGATGGTCATCATACAATTTTTGGTAAAGTGATAAATGGAATGGATGTAGTATATGCAATAAGCAAAGTCCAGGTTTCCAAACTGGGAGATAAACCTCTTAAAGATGTTGTAATGGAAAAAGTAACAATTGAAAACAGAGCTCCTTCAAAAGGAGAATAAAATATTTTTTAAGAATCAAGAATAAAAAAATTGAAGAATGGCAAAAAATAAGATATCAATACCAACTATTCTTGATGCAGTTAAGGAAATTAAAAAGGATAAATTCAAACCTGTTTATTATTTTTCAGGCGATGATGCATTTGGAATTGATTCTGCTTTTAAAATTCTTGAGCAAAAAATAACCCCTCTTCTTACATCTGATTTTGATAAAGAAGTTTTTTATGCCGAAGGAAAAACATTAGTTGATATTCTAAATTCTGCTACTGCTTTCCCGTTTGGTTCATCTAAAAAATTTGTTGTTGTAAAAGAGAGTGAAAAGATAAAAGACAAAAAAAATCTTTTACAATACATAGCTTCACCGCCGGAATTTACTGTCCTTGTTTTTCTACACTATGGAAAAATATCCAATACAGAATCTGAAGTTTACAAAAGCTTATTTGATTTAGGGTTCCTTTTTGAAGCAAAGGAACTAAAGGGGAAAAACCTTGTTGACTGGCTTGTTGACTTTGCTGAACCCAAGGGAAAAATTCTTACTGCAGAAAATGCTCAGCTTTTAATTGATATTGCCGGGGAAGACAGATATTTACTTGAAGGTCAGCTTGAAAAGGTTTTTACTTTTCTCGGTGACAAGAAGGAAATCAGCCATGATGTTATAAAGGAAATTACATCAGCATTAAGAGGGTATTCTATTTTCGATCTGCAAAATGCCATATCAAAAAGGGATAAGAAGAATTCACTTAAAATCGCTTTAAGATTAATTGAAAGCGACGAAGAACCGACGTTTCTAATTGCTATGCTTACACGTCACTTTATAATCTTATCAAGAATTAATGAAATAAAAGAGATGAAATTGCCGGATCAGGCTGCTGCAAGAATTGTCGGAGCCCATCCATATTTTTACAAAGATTACGTTAATGCCAGGTTAATATATTCTGATTTGAAAATTTTAAATGCAGTCAGAGCATTGTTTAAGGCGGATTTATCGATAAAAACTACAACATCAGATTCTAAAAATGTTATAGCTATTTTGATTGCAGAGATATTGGCTTAAAAATATTGACCAGAATAATCTACAATCTTTCTTTGCAGCCCGATAAAATTCAATTCTTTTCCAATTCTTGAAGTTTTTAATTAATTTGTTGCCTAATTCTGGAAACAATTAACAAACCCGAAAGTATAA
>CAYNUV010000699.1:0-1722 GCA_964400245.1 uncultured Ignavibacteriaceae bacterium | reverse complement strand
TTACAGCTATTATTTTTTTATTATCCCAATTAAACTGAGACCAGTTTATTATTTCGCAAATAAATATTTTTTTTAATTGATCCGGTGAAATATTTTCAAGAGGATTTTTTAAATTCACATAAATGCTAAGCGCATCTTTAGCAATGATAGTTGACATCCCCATACTTCTGTATTTATCTGCAAGAATTTTTACCTCTTCCCCCTTCAATGGTCTGGAAGCTGTACAGATGTCAATTAAACCTTCTCCCAAAGCTTTAACTCCGGTTGCTGTTCCACCTCCTTCAACATAAATTGAAACAGAAGGATTATTTCTCATATACTCTCTTGCGAGAAGATTAGTGAGATATAACATCGTATCAGAACCTTTAATTCTTATAGTTTTGCTTGAATCTATTTTGGATCCGGAACAGCTCATTAAAGAGATTGATAATAACAGAAATAATAAAGTTCTCATAGTGTTAGATGTAGTCTTTACTTAAACGTTAACACCTGGATTTATCCAGGTGATTGAAAAAAGATTGCAATATTAATGGAAACTGTTTCAATAGTTTTTACCTCTGAGTACACTCCGAAAAATACTTCTTGAGAGATTTTGGGCTAAAGCCCGCCGACAATGTTTTTTTTTATAACCCCAGCCGAGGCTGGGGTTACTTTAAAATCAATCTGAGTGGGATTTAGCCCAAACATGACTTGAAATCAGGTGGTAGCTTTTATGTACTCAATAAACTTTCATCTTTTTTCTGCTATAGAACGAAGTCTTGCATTTATGTATGGAGAATTATTATTCCATTCAGGTATCTCTTCTGATACTGAAAGCAGGTAACACAAATCATAAATAATATCAATATGCTGAACCGCTGCTTCAAAATTCATATACTGGTTCAAATCATCAAAAGGAGTGTGATAAATATTTTCGCTGTATTGAATAAATTTTTTCAAGCCGTCTTCCTTTGAAAGACTAACATAATCAGGAGCTTCCATAATAAGTAAAGAAGGAATTCCAGCACTTGCAAAAACAATCTGATCTGAACGTGAAAAAGCATCATAATTTCTAAAGCCTTCAGGTATCTTGGTAACATTAACTTTATTTTCATCTGCAGCAACACTAAGGAATTCTGTTAGTGTAGAATATTCAGAACCAACACCAATAATACTTTTGAAGTTATCAAAAAGAGCAACACCATCAATATTAATATTTGCCATAGTTTTATATAGCGGAACTAAAGGATTATCAGCATAATAAATAGACCCCAGCAACCCTTTCTCTTCTCCTGTAAGAAGAAGAAAAATAATTGACCTTTTAGGCTTTGCTTCTTGAGAAAATATTCTTGCCAGTTCAAGTAAAGCAGAAACTCCTGCTGCATTATCAAAAACACCATTATAAATTGAATCCCGTTTTATTGGATTTCCAATTCCAAGATGATCATAATGTGCTGAAACGATTAGGTAACTATCTTTCAATTCAGGATCAGTTCCTTCTGCCATACCGATAATATTTGAAGCAATAAAATCCCTCTCTTTAAATTCTCCTTTGAAAGATAAACCACAGTTCAAATCAAAACTTAGCATGTATCCTCTTGAATGCATTTCATAAATATCGGAAAGATTATAACCGGAATTGCTAAATAAAAGATTTGCACTTTCAGGATCAAAAAGTAATGCAAGAGTATTTGTAACTGAATAAGCAAGAGTAATATCTTCAAAAGAAAATTCACGTTTAAG
>CAYNUV010000698.1:0-1725 GCA_964400245.1 uncultured Ignavibacteriaceae bacterium | reverse complement strand
GACAATAAAAAGGTTCAGACTTTTTTCAATCAAAGAAATGAATGTAACAATAGAATTTCTCAAAGACTGTTTCACAATTGATGAACTGATAATATCCGGGTTGCTGAATAGAAAAGGGAATTTTGTTTTTACTTATCATAAGCTGATCATACCATATATAGAGAATAATAAGATAACTTATCTGAGGGGAAGGAGTTTGCAAAGGCAAAGGGCAGAGGGCAAAGAGCATAGAGCGAAGGGAAAGGATAAAATCAGCAAATATATATCACTTAATAATTTTTCTGGTAATCTCTCTCCAAAAAGATTTTATAATATTGATGTTCTAAAAAGTATTAGCCAACCTGATAAACTGATCCTCTGCGAAGGCGAATTTGATACTATGATTATGGAGCAGGAAGGATACAAAGCAATCGGAATTCCGGGGGTAACGAACATACCTGAGGACCAAATCAATTTAATTAAAGACTATGAAGTATATGTAGCATTTGATAATGATGAAGCGGGAATAAATGCTATGCATAGGATAGTAAAATTATTTAATAAGCCAATCAAAGCAATAAAGCTGAAACATCATAAAGATTTAACGGAGCTAATAAATGAAAGAAGCGGAAGAGAAAATATTTAACAATGAGGATACGGAAGTAGTCGTGGTCTATCCTGAGGAAGAAATTAGTCTCCCTGAATCAGAAGAATTCTGGTATAGGGAAGGAGATGAAACGAAAATAAACCGGCAGCAATTTCTTGCGTTTCTGGAAAAGAGAGGTTTTAGAAAATTGTATATAGGTAAAGATTATTTATTCGTACAAGTTGAGAATAATATTGTAAAAGAAGTGGGGACAGTTCATATCAAAGATTATGTAAGAGGATTTGTAAAAGGTTTGGGTGAAGAATTAGAAGACGGATTTAAAGCAAATATTATCTGGAATAAAGTGATTAACCAGGTAGGTACGTTATTCAGCAGAAATTTTTTAGAGCTAATTCCAAATCTTGAAGGAGAATTTAAAAGAGAAACAGAAAATGAATCATATGTTTATTATCAGAACTGCTTTGTTAAAGTAAAAAAAGATGGATATGAATCTTATTCTTATAGCGAACTAGATGGTTATATATGGGAAAGCCAAAAACTTAAAAGAGAATTTAATAAAAGTGAGGTAGAAAGTGCATTTGAGTTATTTGCATTCAGAGTATGCAAAGAAGATCCAAAAAGATTTAATTCCTTAAGAAGTACGATAGGTTATTTACTGCACAGCTATAAAGATCCTGCAAATGCAAAAGCTATAGTTTTTATAGATGAAAGACCAGGTGAGGGTGCAAATGGAAGATGCGGAAAAAGTTTAGTCGGGAAAGCAATTGGGAAAATAAGGACCTCAGTAAGACCGGATGGGAAGAATTTCAAGTTCCGGGAATTTATGTTTCAATCAGTAAAACCTGATACTGCAATAATTGATTTCAATGATGTGAAGAAAAATTTTCCATTTGAAAATCTTTTTTCTGTTATAACAGACGATATGGCTACAGAGAAAAAGAATAAAGATGAAGTTATAATACCCTTTGAGTACTCTCCGAAAATATTAATAACAACTAACCATGCTATTAAAGGAATTGATGTATCTACCCTGGACAGGGAATTTGTACTGGAATTTTCAGATCACTATAATGAGAATCATAAACCTATAAATGAATTTGGGAAAAAATTTTTTGAACCATACTGGAATAAAGAGGAAT
>CAYNUV010000697.1:0-1731 GCA_964400245.1 uncultured Ignavibacteriaceae bacterium | reverse complement strand
GAAAAAAGAATTAAAGAACTAAAGCAAGAGTTTGAGCAGATTGCTAATCCTAATGATAAGATGTATAGAAGAATTAGAGAACTTGAAAATAAGCTTTCTGAATTGATTTTGGATTTTTCACGGGAATATAAAGATGACTGGGAAAAGGACAGGGCAGAATTACAGAGAGAATACGATGATTTGAAAACAATATACCAAGAAAAGCAAAGAACAATTTATGAGAATGCGTTTGAGTGGCGTTTTGAATTTCCTGAAGTGCTTGATGATGAAGGAAATTTTGTTGGGTTTGATGTAGTAATTGGGAATCCGCCTTGGGGTGATATATTTGAAAAAAATGAAAAGGAATACTTAAAAGATTATTTTGACCATATTGATAGTTCTACCCCAAATGCCTTTGCATATTTCTTGGGACTTTCAATTAAAATATCTAAGGATTTAAAAGCAATTTTATTACCAGATAGTTTTCTTATTAAAGATTTTGAAAAAACACGTACATTAATTAAACATTCACTTATAAATTTACGTTGGTATCAAAACACTGGATTACCTTTTAAATTACAGCCGTTTAAAGATGTAGAACATGATGTAACAATGGTAATCTTTAATAAAAAATCGCATCCAGATCTGGAATGTTATTTATATTATTTTGATGAAAGCTTAAAAGAAGAAGTGATTTCAAAAGAAAAAGACAAGATGATATTTCCCGAATATGGTAATACATATAACTTATTAATAAATGAATTAGATTATAATATTAAGGCTAAAATGCAAGAATTGGACTTAGTTAATAATCTAATGCAATGTCATGAAGGAATACATACCGGTAATGTGCGTGATAAACTTTTTAAGAATAAGAAAGTTCTTGGAGATGAAAAACCATTATATATTGGTGCAAAAAATAGTGATATTATTTTGAATTATTTTGCAAAAAGATCAGGATGGTATGTTGATTATCGAAAAGAAATTATCTTAAAAGAGAAAGGAGAATATGCTTCTCTTAGAGATGAGAATATTTTTAAGTATCCCAAAATATATATTACAAGAACTGGCAATCCGTTTAAGGCTTTTATTGATATAGATTCTTATGCATCTAATAATTTTTTCTCTCTTCAATTTAAAGATTATAAACAAAATACTTTTGAAAACTTAGCTGCCATCCTTTGTATCATAAATTCAAGATTTGCTCAATATTTTGTAAGAAAGATTATTGCACCTAGAATCGGTAATACTTTTGTAGAAACTAAGATTATCCACTTGCTTGCGCTACCTGTCCCCGAAATAGATTCATTTTATAAAATTGAGCTAGTTAATAAAGTAAATGAAATAATTAGTTTGAAAAATAAGAACATAAAAGAAGACACGAACAAATTAGAATCAGAAATAGATGAAATGGTTTATAAGCTTTATGGATTGACGGAAGAGGAGATAAGGATAATAGAGCAATAAGAATCTATATAAAGAGATTTGAGAGTAATGGAAAATAAATGTAGGATAAAAAGAAATATTTAGAATATTTTTCAAAAGTATTTGCATTAATAAGCTTTAATTTCTATATTTACCCTAAATTTGTTAAATTTAACCACTGATTGGATATTTATGAAATTTAAGCCACTAAAAGCTAGTAATTACTCTAAAACAATAAAGTGTGCAATTCATCAAAGTGGAAAGTTAGGATTTTCTCAAGCGGCTATTGATGAATTAAAATTAGATAACACGAAATATTTATTACTA
>CAYNUV010000696.1:0-1732 GCA_964400245.1 uncultured Ignavibacteriaceae bacterium | reverse complement strand
CTCGATGGGGTCGTCCAACCGGGCGGTGTGAAGTGAACGTGGCTATTTTGAAAAAGAAATTAGAAAAATTGTTTATGAATTCTCCAAAGTTGCTAAAGTATTCATATCTTCTGAATATGAATTACCAGATGATCTTGCAGTAATGCATTTGGAGCGTAATAATTTAATTCAGACAGGGGATTTACAGGATGTTGAATATTATGCAAGTCTCGTATATTGTGAGAGTGGTGCTGTAGCCGCAGAAAGTGCTATTCTGGGAATTCCAACATTTCATATCAGTTCAAAAAGAATGGGATTTCTTGAAGAATTAGATAAAAAATACTCACTTATTATTGATAGACAATCAGCAGAGGGAACTCTTGAATTAGCATTAGAATTTTTAAAAGATCCTGAATTAAAAGAAAAATTGAAAATACTAAGAGAAAATATGATAAAAGAGAATATTGATGTCACAAAATTTCTCATCTGGTTTACGGAAAATTATCCTGAAAGTAAACAAATTATGATTGAGAATCCGGAGTATCAATTAATTTTTGATAAAAAAACCAATTAAACCTAACGATATATATCATGGTAGGAAATTTGATAAAAAATAAAAATCAAAAATTAAAAATAGGAGTAATTGGCCTAGGCAGAATGGGCTTAATGCATGCTGCATTGTTTAATAGTTTAGCAGAGAGCAAACTTGTAGCAGTTGCTGATCCATCTAATTTTCCATCAAAACAGTTGGGGGCAATTAATCCATCAGTTCGTGTATTCAATGATGCTGAAGAAATGCTGGCCAATTGTGAGCTGGACGGAGTTTTAATATCAACTCCTGTATCAACACATGTCCCTTTATCTTTAAGTTGTGCAGAAAGAAAAATACCATTTCTTTTAGAAAAACCTTTATCAATTAATTCTACTGAAGCTCTACCTTTAATCTTAAAGCTGGAAGAGAACCAAATTACTAATATGATTGGGTATGTATACCGTTTCTTAGATAGTTTTGTAAAGGGAAAAGAAATTATGGATACTAACTGCATTGGAAATATCCAAAGGATTTCAGCTAGTATATACATCTCCCAGCTTTTTCAAAAAGGAAAAGGCTGGCGATATGATCCAAAGCTATCCGGTGGAGGCGTCCTAGCAAGTATGGGCTCTCACGTTATTGATTTACTTACCTGGTATTTTGGTCCGGTAAGATCAGTTGTAGGTAAAGTTAAGTCTGTTTATTCTCCCGGAATAGATGACTTTGCACACTTAATAATGGAGCATAATTCTAATAATACTTCAATTATTGATTGTTCCTGGAGCGTAAGATTTAAAAGAAAAATTGATGTAAAAATAGATATTCTGGGAGATAATGGAACACTAGTAGTCTCGGAGGACATAGTAATGTTATATTTAGACAAACCTTCTAAAGATTACAAAAGTGGTAAGACAATTTTTAATGCAAATGATCTGTACAGACCAGTTCCCATTGATATAGGCACACCAAAATTTACTTTCCAGGATAAACACTTTTTAGATTCGATAACATTTAAAACAACCGCTTCACCTGATATAAAACAGGGTTTCCATGTTCAGCAAATCGTTGATGCAGGATATAAATCATCCTGGGAAGGATGCACCCCTGTACAAATAAATAATTTTGAAAATTAAGATTTCATTTACACAACTTTCCCGCTTGTTTTGGTAAACCGTTGAAACGGTTATTATTTTTTCTTTTATTCTCATTAACCCACGACTT
>CAYNUV010000695.1:0-1733 GCA_964400245.1 uncultured Ignavibacteriaceae bacterium | reverse complement strand
ATTGGTTTAATCATGAAATAAAGTTCTTTAAATGTTACAAGAATAAGCGGTGCAATGTACCAGTAGTGAATGATCCTCAGGATTCTTGAATCATATTTGTCTTCAAGAAATGAAATCAGGAAAGCAAAAAAGATTATTCCAGCATTTAGAAAAACAAAAATTAACCAATGCTCAACTTTATCGTTGTAAATAATATTTACTATTGTAAGGAGGAGAAAGAATACAACCACTACAAGGTCAAAAGCCTTTAGTTTTTTGAGGAAGGATTTTATCAGTTTCATCCGGCGATAATATTCATTGTTCTAAATTCCGTGAATGTTTTTTTTCTCCTGAATATAAAGAGCAAGTTTTACAAAGTCATCGGGATTAAGCTGCTCGGCTCTCTTTGTTAAATCAATTCCCGAATCTGTAAAATCAATATCCTTAAATATACTATTACCAAGCGAATTTTTTAAAGTTTTTCTTCTGTTTCCAAATGATGCTTTTATAATTTGTATTAGCATAGGTTTTAACTCTTTATTTATTTTACTTTCTCTGAAAAAAAGATGAATAACTGCCGAATCAACATTTGGCTTTGGACGGAATGAAGCGGGAGATACTTTAAAACAGATTTCAACATCGGCAAAAAAACTTAAGAGAACAGAAAGTATTCCATAATCTTTTGTCCCCTTTTGTCCTTTAATTCTTTTTGCCACTTCATATTGAACCATAAGAACTGAGTCTTGTATCAATTCATTATTGTTAATCAGTTTAAAAAGAATTGGTGATGTTATGTTATAAGGAATGTTGCCAACGATTCTTAATTTTTCTTTTTTAGAGAAATATATTTTAGCCAAATCAATCTCTAAAAAATCTCCGGGAATTAAATTTAACCCCGGATATTTTGCCGACAAATCCTCCATAGTTCTTTTATCAATTTCTATTGCTGTAAAGGAATCAATTTTCTCTAATAGTTTGCCTGTTAAAGTTCCTGTCCCGGGACCAATTTCGATTATATTATCTCCGGGTTCAGGATTAATTTCCTTAATAATTTTATTTAAGATATTGGAATCAAGTAAATAATTCTGCCCGAATCTTTTCAGAGGTTTGATATTCATTAACTAAAGTTAAAAAGTGATTAAAAGATAAACAATCTTATCAAGAATTGATGAGGTTGTAATCAAAATTATTTCTAATTTTACTTTGAAAAACTGAAGGAGGAATTCTGAAACGCGATTGTATAATCAGCATTGATTTAGGAGGAACAAAAATCCTTGCAGCAGCAATTAATTCTAAAGAAGGAATTATAGCAAGGGTAAAACGGGAAACTCCATCCGGAAATATTAAAAGAAAACTTATAAACAGTCTTACAGAAATTGTTGAAGCAGTTATTAAAGAACTTCGATTATCCAAAACAAATGTTAAAGCAGTTTGTCTCGGCGTTCCCGGTTCAGCTAATCCTCTTACCGGAAGGATTGGAATTGCACCGAACCTTGGAATCAAGAATTATGATATCGGTAATTTGTTAAGTAAAAAAATAAAATATCCTGTGCTTATTGAGAATGATGTTAACCTTGGAGCTTTAGGAATAAAATATTTTGGTGTAGGCAAGAAATCAAAAAATATGCTTGCTGTTTTTATCGGAACAGGCATCGGAGGAGGATTAATATTCAACGAAAAAATTTACAGGGGCTCCAATTTTGTCGCCGGGGAAATAGGCCATATTAATATTGTAAAAGATGGATTTCTCTGCG
>CAYNUV010000694.1:0-1735 GCA_964400245.1 uncultured Ignavibacteriaceae bacterium | reverse complement strand
GCTATATAGGTGAATCGAACTGATTGTTTTTTGGGAAAAGTTCGGAATAAAATATTTCCCTTCAAATGGATTTCCAAGAAAAACCATCTGAGCTTTTCCAATAGGAAACTCAATTACTGCAAACAACTGATGTGTCACGTTAGTCAATAAAGGATTAAAAGTAATTACAAGTCCCTTATTAGCAAAAAAGTAATTAATTTTTGTTACGTTCAGCTCTGGGAATGTTTGATACATTTCATAAGGAAAAGAATTTATGATTGGTTTCTCCAACTGGGGAGATAGTGGTGAAATATCCTGTTCAGTTGTTGAACAGGCTGCAATAATTAAAGACAGGGAAACTGCGAATAGGAATAAATACTTTTTCATTTTTTACCTTTTATTTTATTAAAATATTATCAATACGGAACATACCTGAACAAACTGAGTAGCTCCCCTTTTTTTCGATATATTATTTTTAGCTCAAGCTAAATTTTATATATAGGTTTTTAACTACTGCACTAGACGTGCCATACTGGTAAGTTTTCTAAAAGGAACTAATACTTGCTAAAAGTGTATATTTTAATATTAAATGATAATTTATCATGAAGAGTAAAATATTTTTCTTAGCAGCTATTCCCATTTATGAAAAAAAATCTTGATTTCAGGAAATGATCAATTCTTTTGATTCCAATCAAAATCTTAATCGAAAGACTTTATGCAGCTTTTATTGGAAGAGAGATATTGAGAAAATGCAGGTTTTTCAAGCTTTCTCAATTATAAAAAATAAAATCTTATTAAAGAACCTGCTTTAGGATTTTATATCAAGTTCTTTCAGCTTTCTGTACAATGTTGATAAGCCAACCTTAAGCATATCAGCAGTTTTCTCTTTGTTAAATTCATTACTCTCAAGTGTTTTCAATATTAAATCTCTTTCATAATTCCTTACAGAATCCTCAAGAGAGCCCGATGTTAAAGATCCCGGACCATCACCCTGGTGATGAAAATTTGGAGGAAGATCTTTGAGAGAAATAAAATCACCTGAAGAAAAAATAACTGCCCGTTCAATTATATTCTCCAGTTCCCGAACTTCACCTTTCCACTTATGAGTCATCAAGGCACGGATTGCCTGGCTATCAATTCCTTTAATGTTCTTGTTCATCTCTGTACGGTATTTATTCAGAAAGTGATCGGCTAAAAGCGAAATGTCTTCAACTCTTTCCTGTAAAGTCGGAAGATTAATTTCAATAACATTCAACCTGTAAAAAAGATCTTCCCTGAATTTTTCAGTTTTAATTTCTTCTTTAAGATCGCGGTTGGTAGATGCAATAAATCTTACATTAACAGGCAGAGCAGATGTAGTTCCAACGGGAGTATATTCTTTCTCCTGCAGAACTCTTAAAAATTTTACCTGCAGAAGAAGCGGCAGTTCGCTAATCTCATCAAGGAATAATGTTCCTCCTTCGGCAGCTTTAATATAACCTTCCTTATCGGAAACAGCGCCGGTAAAAGCTCCTTTCTTATGACCGAACAATTCGCTTTCAATCAGGTTTTCTGTAATTGCACCGCAGTTAACGGCTATAAAAGTTTTATTCTTTCTCTTACTGTGATGATGAAGAGCCCTTGCTACAAGTTCTTTTCCGGTTCCACTTTTACCAGTTATAAGAACTGTGCTGTCGGTTTCAGAAACTGTTTTTATCATCTGGTAAACACCTTTCATTGCGGGACTTTTACCAATAATATTTTCAAAATCATAATT
>CAYNUV010000693.1:0-1738 GCA_964400245.1 uncultured Ignavibacteriaceae bacterium | reverse complement strand
CATTTTAGGTAATGCGGTCAATATATTTGTCGATTTTGATGGAAATAATAAGAGGACAAAATTGCTTAAAAAAATAAAAAAAGTAACTCATTCTGCAATTAAGATTTATCAGAAACAATATGAACGCATATAACCTATAAACCCAACCTTTAGTATATGAAACATGCTTACTTATTAATTGTATTATTATTATTTCAACTAGGTTGTTCTGGCTCAAAAGAAGCATGGGATTATGCTCACAAAACTAATACAATTTTTTCTTACGAAAAGTTTTTAGAAGAATACCCAAACTCTGATTATTCGCAAGAAGCAAGAAAAATAATAGAAAGGTTATATGAAAAAAGAGCTTGGGACAAAGCACTAACTGATGATAATATACGTTCATATACAGAATTTATTATTTTGTTTCCTGAAAGTGAATTAAAAAAAACAGCATTAGATCGAATAAATGAAATAAAAGTTGATAAAGTTTGGGAACAAATAAAGAACTCTAATTTAATTGAATCTTACAAAGATTTTCTTACACAATATCCTAATTCTAAATATGATGCAATAGCAAAAGAAAAAATAAACGCTCTTGCGGAATCGAAAGATTGGAATGAAGTTTTATCAAGAAATAATCTTGATGATTATTATTATTTTATTAACAAATATCCGAGCAGTAAATATATTGAAATAGCAAAATCTAGAATTAAAGAGATTGAAGAAATTAACCCCTTTTGGGGAAAAACAGTTAAAGATAATTCGCTTGAAAAATATCGAGAATTCTTACAAAGATATCCCTTCAGCTCATATTCAGAATTAGCTAAAAATAAAATCTTGGAATTTGAAAAAGTTGATTGGGAAAATGCCAAGAATAAAAATACAATCAATGCTTACAAAACTTTTGTAGAACGTCATCCTTCAAGTTATTATCGTGATATAGCTGAATCGAAAATAGTTGATCTTGAAGTAAAAAAAATATTTGAGAGTGAACATGGTTATCTTCCCCCGTCAACAAAAACAAAATCTTATACCGAAAGGAATTATTCTGTTATTAATATTTATAATGATACAGAATATGATTTAACCTTGCGATATAGTGGTATTGAATCTTTCAAAATTATTTTTAAATCGAAAGAAAAATCTGCATTTGAAGTATTAAATGCTGATTATAGAGTTACGGCATCAGTAAATGCAAGAAATGTGATTGATTATGCTGGAAATGAGATTATTGATGGTGGGGATTATTCAGTTACATATTTATATCTCTTCAGATATTTCAAAGAATGAAGATACAAAATGGAATTATGTTGATGAGGTGGAATCTTATCCAGTAAAAAGAAGGATTAGTTCAAAATATAAATAAAATACTGACTCACATCTCCTTCTTTGAAGGAACAAGACAGGTTCTAAAATTTCCACCTTGAGCTTAAAGAAACTGAAAGTACCTTTGTTGTATTTGGTGCAACCACACTTTGCATATCAGATGTTGCAAAATGAAGATCAACTATACCTGCATCAATTCCTAAACCGAAAGCCCAGCTAAAACCTAATCCACCGCCATAAGAAAAACCTGTTCTGAGAAACGGAACCCAGTTCATCGGTTTCCATTCTGCACCAAGAGAAAATCTTGGTTCAAGACTATTACCGGGCATATCATTAAAGCCCTGGTTATAATCAAAGCCAATCAATAAACTGCCGGGAAAAGTATTTATTCCACTGCCAGATAAATAAGAAAGACCAAACCTGAGTGCAG
>CAYNUV010000692.1:0-1739 GCA_964400245.1 uncultured Ignavibacteriaceae bacterium | reverse complement strand
AAAAAAACTTTACAAAAAAGGTTATAATTTTGAAACTGAAATAACTATTACTGCCGGAGCTACACAAGCAATCTTTACAGCAATTACAACAATAATTCAAAAAGGCGATGAAGTTATTTTGCTTGAACCGGCTTATGATTCCTATGCGCCTTCTGCTATTCTTAATGGGGGAGTTCCTGTTTTTGTTCCCCTGACAAAAGAAAATTATAAAATTGACTGGGACAGGGTTAAAGACAACATAACAAATAAAACCAAACTTATAATTATCAACTCACCCCATAATCCGACCGGCAGTGTATTAAATGAATCGGATATAAAAAACCTTGAAGGATTAACAAGGAATACAGGTATTTTTCTTATTGGTGATGAAGTTTATGAGCATATTGTATTTGATGATGAAAAACATTTAAGCCTTTCTTCTTCTGATGAATTGGCTGAAAGATCTTTTGTGATTTCATCATTTGGGAAAACTTATCATACAACAGGATGGAAATTAGGTTACTGTGCGGCTCCCGAAAATCTTACTAAGGAATTCAGGAAGATTCATCAGTTTGTTGTATTCTCGGTTAATACTCCTGTTCAATATGCGTATTCAGATTTTCTTGATAATGAAGAACACTATATAAGTCTTAATAATTTTTATGAAAAGAAAAGAGATTTGATCTTAGATTTACTAAATGATACTCAATTTAAATTCAATCCTGCAAAGGGAACATACTTCCAGTTGTTAGATTACAGTAGAATTTCTGAAATGAATGATATGGATTTTGCACAACATCTAACTAAAGAATTCGGTATTGCTGTAATTCCTCTCTCCCCTTTTTATTCAAATCCATTTAAAGAAAAGATCATAAGAATTTGTTTTGCAAAGAAAGATGAAATACTTGAAGAAGGAATGTCAAGACTTAAAAAAGCTGCCCACTCAATAAAATCAGGTTCATCATTAAAATGAAACAGGCAATATCCACAAAGTTGAAAAAGCTTTACGATTTTTACACAAGTGACTTAACTATTAAAGATGTTGAGAAGCTTGTCGTTAAGGACGTTCCCGAGTTGTATGATTTTTATGTAAAAAAAATGAAGGTACCTGATAAATCCGGGAACAGATTTAAAAGAATTATTCTCCTTATAAAAAATCTTTTTGTTGAATTCCTTGAACAGCTTACCCCGATCAGGAGAATAATATTTTCGGTTTCAATTTTGATATTCATTCAATCATATATTGTTAATAACTGGCAATGGGCTGCAGTTGCTTTTATTCTTTTATGTTTATTGATTGCATTTGAACTTGCAGACAAACTTACCGCCAAAGATGAACTTGGAGTTGCACGTCAGATTCAACGTTCCTTAATGCCAAAGGAAGCACCTCAAAATAATTTTTACGATATAAGCTGCTATACTGAAAATGCTAAAGAAGTCGGCGGCGATTATTATGATTTTATTAAGTATGCCCCGATAAGTCGGGATGCCGATGGCAATGAAGCACCTGAAAAATTTTTTGTAATTGTCGGCGATGTTTCAGGTAAAGGAATGGCTGCGGCACTTCATATGGTGCAGGTTCAGTCAATCCTCCGTAATTCAGTTTATAACCATAATACTCCAAAAGAAGTTCTCTCTTCGATGAATAGAAACCTGCGAAGGGTATTACCTAAAGGTTCTTTTTTTACGGTTTGTATCTCATCAATTAATCCGGATGGTTCTGTTCTGCTTTCGCGTGCAGGTCATCTTCCGCTTTTATA
>CAYNUV010000691.1:0-1742 GCA_964400245.1 uncultured Ignavibacteriaceae bacterium | reverse complement strand
ATAGATCGTAATATTTTACATTTGTGTTTGTAAAAAAACTAGCAATCAATCTCTGAGGTTTATCCAGATCAATTGAATCTCTCCTTAGTTTATAAAAACTCAATACTTCGTCTAAACTTTTTTTAGCTACTTGTTCTTTTGTGGGCACAATAAATACAATTAATTTAACATTATTATCTTTACATATATTAATAATATCACTTAAATGAATCCACAATTCGCTATATGCTTTCTTTATGAAACGATTTTCTAATTTTAACAGAATATTCGAACTCTCACCCTCCGGAAGTCCATCGAAAGGTTGTGTCGGTCGTCCCATAGGACCTTCAATGAAGCCTTCAGCTTCATCAAATCCAGGTAATCGAAGAAAAATATAATTAATTAGTTTTGAATGTTTTCTAAGCATTGAAAAAAAGGTCATAAATAAACTTTCGATTTTTGTCCTTTTCTGTTTAACAATTGTGCTATATGTTAAGATATCATTCCCTATATATATGAAATAAAATAAATAGTCTAATTCAAATTTATATATATTCTTTTGCAAAAAATTTTTTTGAAATAAGGGATCGCATCCGCTGGTACCAGCATTAATTACTGTAACCTTTTTTGACTTCACGAAAGTGTTATATAATTCTTCTAACTTATATGTCATGGTATTTCCAATATTTACTGAAGCTGCTTGGATAAATGAATCACCTAAATCCATAATTCTAATTTCATTTGAGTCTTTTTTTGTAAATTCATCATTATCTCTTAATCCAATATTGTTTGTTTTAAATACTACATCATATTCGTTGGTTGTTAATTTTAGATTAAGATTCGGTTTATGCCATTCACAATTAAAATAATTATTGAATGCATAGAGTTGTACAGGTTCAGGTGGTGAACAAATGCGTATAATAAATTCAAGTACGATAAAGGCTATATAAAAACTAAAGAATACTAATGAAGTGTTAAGTATAATATCAGCAATTCTTTTCTGAATAAATATTATTGAAAATAAATATATTACTGAAAGCGCAAATAGAAAAAAAACTATTCCTATAAGAACCAAAAAAACATTATCACTAAAGTCTTTACCATCGTTAAATATTATTTTAGCAATCACCGGATTAATTATAAAAATAAGTAATATGACTATTACTAAGAACGTCATCAAAAAAAACTTTTTTATCTCCAATTTGTTTTTTGTTTTAATCATAAAAAATTAATCTAATTTAAATTCTTCTTTCCAATTAAAATCTTCAATTAGTTTTTGCTGATCTTTTTTATCGAATAAATAATTTTCCAAAACAAGAAAATCCATTTCAGTGCGCATAAAGCATCTGAAGGCATCATCCGGATTACAAACAATAGGCTCACCACGAACATTAAAACTTGTATTCACTATTACTCCATATCCAGTCTGATTTTTAAATTCATTTATAAGTTTCCAATATTTTGGATTAATTTCCCTATTAACACTTTGTATTCTGGCAGAATAGTCAATATGCGTAATGGCTGGAATATCAGAACGAAGATAATATAACCTTTCATAAAGTTTCATTTCATTATAATTTTTGGGTAAAGGTTTTATCCGTTCCTCTTTTACGGGAACAACATGTAACATATAGGGTGATGGGCGATCCAATTCAAAAAATTCCTGAATGTCTTCCTCTAATACTGAGGGTGCAAAAGGTCTGAAACCCTCACGGAATTTTATTTTCAAATTCAACTTCTTTTGCATTTCCGGATTACGCGGG
>CAYNUV010000690.1:0-1752 GCA_964400245.1 uncultured Ignavibacteriaceae bacterium | reverse complement strand
TATTATTATGTCTGTCATTCCCACGAAAGTGGGAATCTATTAAAAAAAGTAACTCACAGTTTTAACTGTGTGATAAAAAATAAATCCCGAAGGGGTGACATAAAGTATTATCAGATAAGAAAAAAATATATTGAATAGACACTCTGGCAAAATAATTATAATCAATATAATTCTCGAAAATCTGCGGCTTACAAACACGCATAAAAAAAGGACAGTAACACTCAAAAGATATTTTTTTATTCAGGTGTGATATTTTGAATCTTCGTGCGAATAATTAAGCGAACAAAAATCCATTTAATTATTCAAACAATTGAGAAGGAACCAAATATGAAAAGAATCAAAATATCCGCGAAGATAGCTGTTATTTTATTAGCCCTTACTCTGTGGATAGGTAGCACTGTTATAACTAAAGCACAACCAGCAAATAATGTTCTTGAGAAAGACAATCTTGCAGAATTTGGATACGCCCTAATCTATTTGCCGGAACCCTCATTTAAACCCTATACACCTCAGAATATTGATACCAAAACTCTTTCTAATATGGGATTTGAGCAGGTGTATGAAAACAGCCCTAAAAAGTTTTTAATGCGTGACGGTAAATATTTGTTTGCCCGGCAGTTTCCTGAAGAGAGCAATACAACTATCCTTTTGCTGCATGGAGTGCTTTCAAACAGTTATATGATGAACAAAACATCTGGCTTACTTAGGGAAGCAACAAATTCCGAAATAATTTCTTTGGATTTCAGAGGTCATGGTAAATCGGAAGGAACACCCGGAGACGTTGATTACATTGACCAATATGCTGACGACCTGGATGATGTTATTTCTGCTATAAAAAAGGAAAAACCAAATGGTAAAATCATTCTGGCGGGTCATTCCATGGGTGGTGGAATTATTTTGAGATACGCTATGAAAAAAGATATTCAAAGCATAGATGGTTATCTTCTCTTTGCGCCGCTATTGGGACAAAATTCTCCGACTATTCCACAATCGCCGGCTAAAGGAAGTAGTACAGATGAAGAGCCGTTTATGAAAATACATTTATCAAGGATTATCGGATTAAAAATGTTGAATTCAATAGAAGAGCATCAATATGATAGTCTTCCCGTTTTATTCTTCAATCTCCCGGACGAAATGCCGGTTAAAAATTATAGTTATCGTGCTAATGAAAGTATGTCGCCCGAAGATTATAAAAAAGGGTTAGAAGCAGTAAACAAACCTTTGCTGGTTTTAGTCGGCAGTGAAGATGAAGCATTTGTCGCATCAGAATTTAATAATGCTGTATATGATAATAGCAATGGCGACGTAGTTTTAATTGAAGGTGAAACTCATAACGGTATCAGGCATAACGAAAATGCAATGCAGAAAATTAATGAATGGGTAAAAAAGCATAATTTATTCAACGAGTAATGTTAGAAATGAATTTAGGCATTGACACCAAGAGTTTTCTTTCTATCATAAAAGATAATAAAGGTATAATTTATAAAGTGGCTAATATGTACTGCAGGAACACGGAAGACAGGAAAGACATTGTACAGGAAATTATCATTCAATTGTGGCGGTCTTTCAGCAGGTATGATGAGCAGTACAAATTATCAACATGGATTTATAGAATTGCTTTGAATGTTTCCATTTCTTTTTATAGAAAAGAAAAACGAAGAGAAGAAATTTCACAACCATTTTCGGAAAGCATCATATTTATTGCAGAGGATAATAGTCAGGAAGAATTAAATAATGATCTTGTCTTGCTTC
>CAYNUV010000689.1:0-1757 GCA_964400245.1 uncultured Ignavibacteriaceae bacterium | reverse complement strand
ATAGCTCCCAGATCTTCATCCGTCATTCCTGAGTACATAAGCCATGGCATTGGTGTATTAAAATCTTTTTCTAAGTTAATAGAAACATTATGAGCTTCTTCATTATCATAAAATTTAAATCTTTTAAGAAAATCTTCCTTAGTCAAATTCCCGATTCCTGTTTCTGTATCAGGAGTGATATTAAGTGAACGAACAACGCCGGCAGGAAAATCAAATTCATCACCACCGGCAAGATACATTCCCGGCAAAGGTTCTCCTTTTTCAGAAGGTGTATGGCAGTTAGAACAAGAAGCAATTTTAACAAGGTATTTTCCATATTCAACAGTATTGGATTTATCAACTTCTTTTGCCGGGGTATAAGTTTGAATCGGCATTGTTTTAACAAGCAGGTTCAGTGGAAAGTTAAGTTCGGTTTCGGGTATTTGTCTTTCCTTAGGTTCGAGTGATCTTATATAAGTAACAATTGAGTACGCATCTTCCTGAGTAAAATTATTATAGTTCGGGTAAGGCATCATCGGGAATAAAGCTTTGTTGTCTTTATTCACTCCACAGGTTATAGCTCTTAATATTTCTCCATCAGACCAGGAACCGAGATTTGCCGGAGTGAGATTTTTTGTAGTTACTTTTCCCGGGAAACCAATTTTTTCATCAAATATTTCGCCGCCGCTGCCTTTAGTTCCGGGTTTAATCGGCCCTGCAAATTTTGTCCAGTCTCTTTCCGAATGACAATCAATACAAACAGTAACATGGTTTGCAAGGTAATCACCTCTGGCAATTCTTTCCATCGTAGCTTCAACTTTAACATCTTTGGGGGGATCTACTTTTGGGAAAGCAGTATTGAGATAAATGTATCCTGCTGTTAAAAGCAGTATAACAACACCAACAAGAATACCGAGAACCTTGAAAAGTTTTTTCATAGAGAACCCTTTGATATTATTATTAAGTAATGCTTGGAAAATTTTGTATGTAATGATAAGGAAGTGTTTTACGTTTGTCAATGATAATTTCTACTAAAAAAGAAAAGGGGCAAACATTATAGAAATGACAGACCCGATTTCATTAAGAAACCGGGTCTATTTCATTGATGATAAAAAAATAACATTTATTTTTAAGTAATATTTTCCTTCGGCGGAGTTTATTTCTGAACTAAGTTTTTTACAGATTTAACTTTCCTGAGATAATAAGTTGGAAATAAAAAATTAATAAACAAAGCATTTTTTGCATCACTTCCTTCACTTTTAATGAAATGGTAATCTTAGTAAGTTTTGTAAAGAATTATAAAAATTTTGGTGAGTTTTTATAAATAATATGCTAAAATATCTGCCAATTATTTTGCTGATTTACTTTGTAAATCTGGATGCCCAAACTCATTTCTCAGAATTTATTAATCACGTTAACTCACTTCCAGATTCATCTTCAAAAGCTGCTGCAGTTGATAGCTTCATGATTTATGTAAGATCAGTTGGTATTTCTTTTACTGAAGATAGTATTGCTAATTTTATTTATTTAGGAAATGACTCAAGCGTCTCAGTTGCAGGTGATTTTAATGGATGGAATCCTGATTCCGGTGTTATGACAAAGCTGGATGAAACAGAATTCTGGTATCTAACAAAAACTTTTGAGCTTAATGCACGGCTTGATTACAAGATTGTAAGAAACAAAAATGACTGGATTCTCGATCTTGAAAATCCAAATGTTTGCAATGGAGGATTCGGTCCAAACTCAGAACTTGCAATACCCGGATATATTCAACCCTG
>CAYNUV010000688.1:0-1765 GCA_964400245.1 uncultured Ignavibacteriaceae bacterium | reverse complement strand
ACTAAGGTTAGATAAACCGTGGCTAAAATAGGAAATGAGATGGAATGTTGAAAGAAGGAAAGTTGAAGTTATAGAACAATTAAACTAATTTTGATTAACGATTCAGTTCTTAATAGTAATTGTAATCGTGAAGATCAGTACCCACATATATTATATGAAAACTCATGAATGATTCTTTACAATCTTTAAAAATAATAGAATCATTGAATAACGATTTTAATATACTTTTAGCGGCGTTTGCAGGTGCGGTAGTTGGAGGTATTTTTACCCTAATTGGAGCTGTTCTGCAATATAAAATAAACAAGCGTCAATTAAAGGTTCAAATTGTTCACTCAAATAAAGTTAATGAACTATTAAGTCTTCAAAATGCTTTAATTGATATCCTAACATTATTACCTTCTCTTAGTTTATTAATTTATGAAAAAAATATGAGGGAAGATTATGACAAAGAAAAATACCAAATACAATATGATCAAATTTACATGAAGCTAACGAATATAAAGCACAGAATACCTTTCTTAATTGATATAAAAAATCCAGAGCATATAAGATTATATAAACTTATAGGAGAAATCTTTAATATTTATTTAGATATCAGACCAGATAAAATCGAAAAATGGCAAGATGATACAATAAAATTGTCCCAAGATATTGCAAATTTGGGTGTAACTATTTTTAATAAACTAAAAGAAAATTTAGAAAAAGAGTTACTGTAATGATAATTATCTTTTATGACACCTCCCATAAGGTTTCTTAATCCTCAATCAATTTTTAAAGAATTCAAATTAAATTTTAATTTATTATTCACGAATCCAAAAAGTGGACGCTAGAAACAGATAGAAGGAAATTTTATACATCAGAAGAATTAGTTGAACAAAATCTAAATAAACTCTTCCTCACGTTTATTCATCTCTAACATCTTCAAAATGAGTAGCAATCCACCATTGGTTTTACCATTTATCTTTAACACTTCTATTCTTTTATTTTTTCCCAATAATCTGTAAACTGATCCCCTTTTGCAACAAACCTATCTCCATTAAAAGTAACGGTTACAGGGTCAAAAGGCATTTTAATTTCTAATTTTCCATCAACTTTATTTACCGGCACAGTTGCAGATTGCTCCTCCATTTGATAAGTCAGACCTTGTCCTCCAGCTTCATCATTCATAAGAGAATAAATAACTGTTTCAGTATAATCCTTATCAGTTAATTTATATGTGGAAATAAGCGAATACGAAAAATGCTTTCCCTCTTTATCTTTATATACAACATTAAAGTTTCTGCTTGTTTTAGTGAAAGACATTAAACCCATAATATCAGGAGCCATTATTTTTGTTCCATCATTCAATTTCCGGACAACAAGTCTGTAGGTTCCTTCTATATCATTGTTTTGCGCTAAAGTAAACGAAGAAAAAAGAAATGACAACAGCAAAGCGATCAACGGGATTTTTCTTAACATAACAGCCTCCTAAATTAAATTTGATGCCTGATAGTCTTAATCTCTTGTTTAGATTAGACTTCATTCCTGGAAAAATAGTTGTGAACTTTTTTTCATTTTGATTAAAAGAATAATTTGAAATTATATAACTTTTGTTATTGTAAAAATTAAATTGTGAATTGCAGGAAAGCATTAATGATGAAGGGAGATCATTGATGATGGAATAATGTTCCTGCAACCAGATAAAGGAATTCTAATATGATTTACATGATAGTTGAGCATTTCAAAAATGGAGATGCAAAACCTGTTTACAGAAGGTTTGGTGGCA
>CAYNUV010000687.1:0-1769 GCA_964400245.1 uncultured Ignavibacteriaceae bacterium | reverse complement strand
TCGGAATTTCAGGCTCTCCAAACTTAATTGACGGTGGAAATGTTACTGTGCCTACTTTCAGAATGTATGACCCGGATGGAAAATGGTTTAAAGAAGGACACGGTGTTGATCCCGATATTGAAGTGATGGAAGATCCTACACAACTTTCCAAAGGGGTTGATGTACAGCTAGAAAGAGCAATTGAAGAAGTGATGAAAAAGCTAAAGAAAAATCCTACTGTTTTTCCTGAACATCCTGATTATGAGAAGAGGTAATTCTATTCTGTCATGCCGGGCTTGACCCGGCATCTTTTTTTTCATAGTGAGTGGAGTCGAACTATGACTTTTTTTATTGATGTACTTTAACTTTTAACTTATGTTTCTGATGTGATTTTGTCACTCCCCTTTTCTTCTTTAATTTAGGTAGGAAAAATAAATGTTGAATAAAATGGTCCTAAATAAACTTCCATATAACACCTAAAAATTTGGACCAATATGCCGAATAAAGTTTTAAAAATGTTTTATAAATTAAATTTATTACCTAGAGTTTTATACAGAGATGATTCTGTATAATTAATATTTAGGTTACTTGCACAATACTATGATTTTAACAATTAAATATATTTTTGGAAAGGTACCCAAGCTATTTCGTTGGTTAATTGGGACAATTTTTGTAGCACCAATTTTAATTTATATTGTTGTTCAATTTTCCACAAACAAACCAATTGAATTATTCCCAACTAATCTGATTTACTTATTTCTTTTAATTTTGTTCCTTGTTATCACTAGTTTTGTTGTTGGGGCATTTAGAAGTGTACGAGATTTGCTCGAAGAGAAAAATATAATCGGGAAGTATTCTGTAAGTAATCCTAAAACAAATAGAAAAATGTTACCATATTCAGAGATTACAATTGGAAATTATAATACTCAAGATATAAGTGTAGATATTCGTGCAAAAATAATTCTTGATGAATCAAGTAAACCTTCAATTGACATATTTCTTGATCGTATAAGGAAGGGGAATCCTTTTTGCCCCAAATGTTCAAGACCTATGGATTACTGGAAAGCAAGTTGGATGGCTGATTTTGCACAGATTGGTTACCAATGTTTTAATTGTAATATTCAACATAAAGGTGACTATGAAAATATAATGAATGACATCAAAGGAGAAGTGCGAAAAAATTATGAAAATTATTGGCTTATTTACAAGACTGAATTTGATAAACTAACGAAAGGTAAACCTGAAGATTTTCAGATACCAAAATAAATTGGCAAAGGATTTTGTATGAAATACAAATTCCTTTTCTTTACTCAAAGTCTATTTTTTGCCCTTTTATTATCAATTAATATTAGTGCACAGCTACAAAAAATTTATATTCTCAAGGAAATAGACGATGACAATATTATTATAGTTACCGAAAAAAATGAAAAATACTTATTGGAAAAATGGACTATGCATCTATCTCCTCTTGTATTTGAGGGCAAAACCTATTTAGCAAATGTATCTCCAATGTGGGTTACTATTTACTTTGATAATCAAGATCCAATTAAGTGGTCCGTTGAAAAATATTTAGGGACTAATGGATCACAGAATAAAGCTCCAAAATTAAAGTCCAACAATTTATCACAAAGCTACACGGGATTAAACGAAAAACATTGGATCAAAAAAGTTTTTGATAGTGGGAAATTAATACAACTTGAGGATGATTCTCTATGGGAGATTTCCCCTATTGATATTATATATTCAATACTATGGCTTCCTGTAAGTAATGTTTATGTCACAGAGAGTGA
>CAYNUV010000686.1:0-1772 GCA_964400245.1 uncultured Ignavibacteriaceae bacterium | reverse complement strand
CCAACTATTAAAAGTGTTCCACCTGGTTTTAATATTTCTATAGCCTGGTCAAGTGCTTCCTGTTTACCGCAACATTCAATTACAACATCAAAGCCTGCGGGTTTTATTTTCTTCAGATGTGAAACAACATCTTCTTTATCAGGATTCCCGGTCCATATTGCCCCTGATTTTTTTGTAGCATTTAAACGATAATCTAATTTATCTGTAACATATATTTGATTACAACCATTAATCTGTAATGCCAACATCACTCCAATTCCAATTGGTCCAACACCTAATATTGCAATTGAATTTTCTTCCCCGGTTAAAAACTGGGCAGCATAATATCCAATGGACAATGGCTCAACCAATGCAGCCATTTCATCATTTATATTTTCGGGAACAACAAAACAATTTCTTTCGGGCATAACTAAATATTGTGAAAGGCATCCATCAATTTGTCCGGGACAACCAAGAAATTTTTGGTTAAGACACGTATGTTCTCTACCTGATAAACATTGCTCGCATTTATGACAGGAAAGTGCAGGTTCAACTGCTACAATATTACCAGGTTTTACTTTTGTAACTCCCCTACCAACTTCTACAACTATTGCTGAGCATTCGTGTCCGATGGTAAAAGGAAAATTTATTACCTGGTCACCAATCTTTCCTTCATTATAATAATGTATATCAGAACCGCAGATTCCAATAGTATCAATTTTTAAGAGTACATCATCATCTTTTAAAATTTGCGGCTTTGCAGTATTAACAATTTCTAATTCTCTAATTCCTGTTAGTACAACTTTTTTCATAATAAAATTATTTATCCTAAAACAACCTCTTGAGAGACTGAGATCATCTTAAACTCGATTGCAAACTTTCAAATTCTTAAGTATGTTCTGCTTAAGTTTAAACTGTTTCATGATTAAAATAAACTTTTCAATATTTAGAATTTTATTACCGTTATTATTTTATAGCATATTCCCAATCTTTGCCCAACTGCAAAACCAGGATACAGTTTCAGTTCAGACAAAATATTTAAAAATTAATTTTGTCTCCAAGACCGGGGGCTTTTCATTTTACACTTTAGGGAATAAAAGTGAAATATTAAACGAGACTGAGGCTCCGGGATTAAGCTTAAATAAAATTCATCAGAAAAATTACGAATTAATTTCTACTAACCCGCTAGAATTACAAAATCAATCTTCAAAAATTTTATTTGAGATACTTGATGATAATTCTATCGCTGTAGAATGGATTCCCATTGACCCGGCTCTTTATGAATTTAATTTTCATCTAAGCAGTGATGATGATACAAAATATTATGGAACCGGGGAAAGATTTAATTCCATAAATCAGCGCGGATATATCATTCCTAATGTAACTGATGACCGTTATGGGAATAAGGGAGTCGGAACTCATAAACCTATTCCTTTCTTTATGAGCAATAAAGGTTTAGGCATTTGGGTAGATAGTTATTCTCCCGGAGTTTTTGATTTAAACGGAACCGAAAGGTTTGAAACAAGAATTCAATTCAGTGAGACAAAACTAAGAATTGTTTTTATTGGCGGAAAAAATTTAAGTGAAATTCTCAAAGCATTTACAAATCTAACCGGAAGACCTGTATTGCCTCCACCATGGGCATTTGGATTATGGAAAAGCCGTAATGTTCACCATAACCAGGATTCAGTTTATGCTGATATAGAAAAACTAAGACAAAATAAAATACCTGCTTCGGTTCTGGTAATTGATAGTCCGTGGGAAACAGGATATAACAATTTTAAAGTAAACAC
>CAYNUV010000685.1:0-1773 GCA_964400245.1 uncultured Ignavibacteriaceae bacterium | reverse complement strand
CATCCCAAAAAATATTATTAAGCCCATTATCAAATTCACCTGTAAAAAATTCTTTTATTTTTCTTCCAAGAGAATCGTAAATATTTATCTGAACAAATTCTCTTTTTGGCAGGATAAAAGAAATTGTTGTTGAAGGATTAAACGGATTAGGATAATTTCCAATTAATTTAAAAGATTCAATTTCTGAACCGTCAAAACCAACATCAGTAGTTGAATCCGGAACAAAACCAATTGAATCAAGCATGGACTGAATTTCCGGATTTGCCATAAAGTTGTTCCAGAGAAGCTGACTTCTGTAATTCTCTATCATTACTATAATTGGTCCCTGGTCAATTGCAATGTAACTATTTGCAAACCAATTCTGATCTAGATTAAATGCATCTTTAAAACCATATTCTCCCCATAGATTTGCAAAGTAAGTTCTGTAAAAATTTTTAAGAGCTGAAATTGATTCGTCAGGAGTATAAGGCATGGAGGAAATTGCGGCAGTTGGAGATATTGTTCCATTATCATTAGCGTAGGGTTCTTGAGCAGAATATCCCCAGGGATTATCACTTGCTGTGAGTCCCCAGGAATCTTCTCCATAACCAGTATGAGCCAGAGGATTTGCTATACAATATGCCCTATTAATAAGTGTATGATTCCTGTTATTAAAAAAGTAATTGCAATAAATATCTTTTTTAAATCTCGGGTCAAAACCTAGGAATGAATAATGAGCGAAGAATAAAGGCCCTCCGTATGAATCTCCAACCCAAAGTTTGTAACCATAATACGTATTATTAATGAAGTATCCGGTTGAGCTTGCCCAGCCATCATAATACAAATTAGCAGGAACAGGATAAGTTGGAGAAGCTATTGCAAGAAGATATGTTATCATCGTTTCATTGTAACCTACGAGCTTAAAATTTATCTGCCATTGATAATTTGGAGACCAATGCCAGTATAAAAAATTACTAAAGGAAGATCTTCTGTACCAGGACCACTCAACTGATTCCCAAATCTGTGTAATTAAATTTCTGATCTGTTCTTCTTCAGAGTTCTGTTGATTGAAATATTGTCTTGCTGCAAGTAATCCCTGGATCATAAATGCAGTTTCAACCAAATCGCCTCCATCATCATACTGGCCAAATTGAATTACATCACCTGTTGAACCATTCAGCCAGTGAGAAAAAGCACCATGAAATGTGTCTGCTTGTGTATTAAGAAAGTTAAGAATTTTCAACATCCTTTCAACACCAAGTTCTCTTGAGGTAAAACCTCGTTCAATACCAACGAGCAGCGCCATAATACCAAAACCCGATCCGCCTGATGTAACATTTTCTCCCGATCCAAGTCTTTCTCTTGCTAAACCGGAAACAGGATGAGCATAATCCCAGAAATACCTGAAAGTTGCCCGCTGAACCATATCAAGAAATTCATCATTTGTCATTTCGTGTGTGGTTATAACAACACTGTCGCTTAAATTTGATTCATTTTCGGATGAATCATAAGCACTAACTTTAAATGTATTTGTAATCCCGGTTTGGTTTAAGTTTAACGATAGATAACTTTTTTCTTTCGGAACATTTGTATAAAAGATAAACTGTCCGCTGGTCTTCCTGTAAACTTTATAACCGGCAAGATCATCTTCCGTATTGTTGTACCATGTTAAATCAATATGCTTTTCATAACCGAATCCCCTTACGTTAAGAGGTGTAGAAGGAGGAATATTATCAGTAATTGCAATATTTGCTAAGAGAGAATTTTGTATTGTAAAAAATAAAAGGTAAATAA
>CAYNUV010000684.1:0-1780 GCA_964400245.1 uncultured Ignavibacteriaceae bacterium | reverse complement strand
CATCCCGATCCTGATAAAGCATTAAGCGATGGGCCGCAGTCTATGAGGTTCGATCAATTTAGGAATATGGTTAATGAACTTGAAAAGATGATTTGAATTTAAGTTGCAAATTTCTAATGCGTCTCAACTATATTGCTAAACCCCTGTACGCTCTTGGATGAGACAGGTTAATTTGATGGTTAGGATTTTAACACTTATCTAGCTACAAAAGATTTATCTAAATGTAACGTTAACTTATATGCCATTTTTCTAATATGGTGGAATAATTGTACAGCGAAAATTCCATATTTTTTTCATGATATTAGTTTTTAGGGAATGAGTCAAAACCATAAAAAGCTGGTTCTGAAAATTTAACTTCATCACATTGCATAAACTTTCTTACAGCATCAAAAACTGTCATCCCTTGTGGTAGATATAATGTATAATACCCTGGAGTCCATTGATCTATAGCTATTATACTTCCCCAATTAGTAATTATATTTTCTGCTTTTTCCTCAGTGATACTGTCAACGAATTGAACTGTAAAATATTCTGGATCTAGGTATCTTATATAACTTTCTTGGTCAATGTAAATGGGTAATGCTCCAGCAATTAATGAATCCAAAATAATCTTAGGGCCTATTATACTTAATGAATCTTCATTTGATAATTTAAACACTCCATAGTGATAACTTTCTAAAGCATCTTCTTCTAATTGAAGTGAATAAAAAGAAGCTAATTCCATCATCTTAATAAGGCTTGCTGACTTAATGAATTTAATTCCAATTTGATCTTTTAATGGCATAAAGACAAAAGTTTTGTGGAATAATTTGTCTGTGTATTGTTGTTTTTGAACCCAAATTGAATCTATCTTTACTGGATTTTCATTGATAAATGGTCCTGTTACATTCTTACAAGAGATAATTAATAAAGCAGGAATAAACAATATAAAAAGTGACAATTTCATAATTCTACCCTATTTAATGGTTCATTTTCTTAACCCTTAACGACGTTGCGTTTAAGCGGACGCCACGAGGTGTCCGCTACAAATAATTTGATTTATTGTTTATATAATTCTCTTACATAAAAACAGAATAAACTAACTCAACTATTACTACAAATAACACGACCGGCTACAGCGTTCCGCTTGAGACGCCGGTTATATTGCGTTAATAACCTATATCAATAAAAACATCAATATCATCATCGAATATTTTGCCTTCTACATTTTTCCAAGCTGCATAAATCTTATACAATCCTTTTTTTATCTGGAAATGTTCTTTATCCATTCTTATGTTATGAATAGCAAAAGGCGAAATAGAATAAGCGAAAAAATATCTTCCTTCAAGATTATTATAATCTAGAATATTAGAATTCGCTTTAATAATAGTTCCATCTGATTCAATGTCCTTATCAAATTTAAGCCAACATTTGCCCCAGATTATTGGATTGGTTACTTCAGGAAGTCTTTCGTCTTTTGTTGAATCGCTATTATAAAAGTCCTCCCAAGTTCCACCTTCTAATCTATAAAGTGTTTTTACTTCAACAACTATTTGTTCTTTTAAGGTATCGGAATGAAAATAATTATTTCCACTTTTATCAAGTGCTGTTAATTCTATGCCAGTAATGTAAGCTGTTACCTCTTTCTTGCTATTATCATTATCAATATCAGATGGAGAATTACAAGATATAAAGAGGCAAAATAATATTAATGGGGAAAACCAAAACATTTTTATATCCATTATTTTTTTCTCCTCCCTTAGCAATATAACAGCGTGTTATGTTAAAACACAACACTGTA
>CAYNUV010000683.1:0-1781 GCA_964400245.1 uncultured Ignavibacteriaceae bacterium | reverse complement strand
AAAGATGAAACATCTATATGGTCATGCTTCTATTTTCATTTCTGCAAGTTATTTTGAAAGTTTTGGAATAACAATCTTAGAAGCTATCTCTGCAGGATGTTATCCTTTAATTTCTGAAATTCCTACACACAAAGAATTAGTGAGTAAAGAAAGTCTTTTTAGAAATAAAGAAGATCTAATAGCTAAATTACGAGAATTAGTTAACTCAAAGATTAAAATTAAAAAATTAAACAATTTCAATCAAGATGATTTAACTAAAAAATATATCGGAGCCTTACTATGAGATTTGCTATAAATATTTTAAATTGGAATGGCTACAAAGATACAGTTGATTGTATTTCTTCAATATTAAAAAATGAATATGGAGATTTTCAAATTTTCGTATTAGATAATGGGTCAAAAAACAGAGAGTATTCTTTATTAAAAAAGAAATTTATAAAAAATAAGCGAGTAAGTATTTTATCTTCTAAAAGAAATTTAGGTTTTGCGCAAGGACATAACTACCTATGTTCTAAAATAAATATTGATAATTTCGATTACGTATTCCTTTTAAATAATGACACCCTACTAAAATTTAATTTTCTTAAAGAAATGGATAAATCTCTAAATAAAATTAATGATAAAAGATTTAAGATATTTGTTCCTACTATTTATTATTTTAATAAAAAGCTAAAAGAAGAAAAGATTTGGAGAGCAAATGATTCAAAAAAATTAAGCCAATATGAAATGGCAGTAAAAAGGCCAACAGGATGTGCAGTAATTATAGAATCAGACATCATAAAAAAATATGGTTTATTTAAGGAAGAGTTCTTTGCATATGCAGAAGAATTAGAATACTTTTATAGGATGAATAAATTAGATGTCAAAATACTTTATATTCCTAAAGCCATTATGTGGCATAAAGTTATTGAATTTAAAGATAGTAACTTTAAAGTTTATATGTCTTCAAGAAATAAATGGCACTATTGGAGTTTAATGAATTCATTTGATAAAATCGCTTATCTTCTTTATCTAACAGGATGGTATCTCCCTCTAAAGTTCGGCTCTTACTCAAAGAATAGGTCTAACTTGCACTATTTCTTCAAGGGAAATAAAGACGGAATTTATTGGTCATTCACAAAAATTAAACCAAAAAATCCATTTATAAAAAATGAATAAAAAATTAAAATTCTGGTTATCGATATTATTTGGAATACTTTTAATTTATTTTCTTTTTAAAAATCTGGGATCTATTGAAGACATAAAATCAGTAAGAATTCCTTTAGTTTCAATAATAATTAGTATATCATTTTTTTTATTAATAAAATATACAAATACTTTTAGATATGCATTTACCTATTCCATAAAGCCAAGTCTAAAATTATTCTCATTTCTGTCTTTTTCTAATATGATGTTATCTTTATTACCTTTTAGAACAGGAGAAATATTTTACATAACAGGATTTAAAAAATATTTTGGCATAGATCAAAAAAAAGGCACTTCTAATTTAGTCCTAATAAGATTAGCAGATTATATCGTGGTTTATTTATTAGTTTTAATTGCTAGTCTATATGTTTCATCAAATATTAAAGGAGACCTAATTAACATAATTTCTATTTTATTTTTTGCATCTCTAATATTAACCTTCTTTTTCGTTTTGTTTATCATCAAAAAAGACATTAATTTAGTGAAAAATAAGAAAATTGTACATTTGTTAAGTTTATTGAAGGAAATTATATCTGCTCATAAAAAAAATCGTAAAGATTTCTTAGCTCCACTTATGTCTGCTCTACTGAGTAACG
>CAYNUV010000682.1:0-1782 GCA_964400245.1 uncultured Ignavibacteriaceae bacterium | reverse complement strand
GCTTTTGGTTTTCCTGATGAACCTGAAGTAAAAAGTATCAAGGCAGTTTTATTTTTTGAGATATTTTTGTTAAAAGATTCTTCAGTTCGTTCAGGAAGGTCATCAAGCGAGATTATAAGACTCTTACCTTGAGTCGAAATATTTTTAAATTCTTTACTTTTAATTGTAAAGTCGGAATTCAAAAATGAAATCTGTTCCCGCAAATCTTTCTCAAGAAGTTTCGCATTAAGAGGAACCGGGACAGCTCCAATTTCCCAGAGAGAAAGTATTGTAACTATAAATTCTAAACTATTATTGAACAATAAAGTAACAATAACATTTTCTTCTATCCCTTTTTCTTTTAAGAAGGAAGTTGTTTTATCAACTAAAGAACTAAGTTTACTATAAGTTATTTTTTTGTTGTTATGGATAATTGCAATTCTATCTGCCCTGGCGACAGTTATTTCCGATCCGATTAATTTTAAAATTTTCATTTGTGTTTTCAGATTCTTGTCGTTTTTCGATCTCATAACAAAGATTAACGATTTGAGATTTTTGATTTTATAGTTTTTATTCCTAAATCAAAAATCGTTAATCCTTGTTCTTAAATCAATGAAAAGTAAGTTGATGCCAAATTCCAAGCTGCTCATAAAAGAAGGCCGGCGGAAAACAATATGCCGTATAGTGCAGAAAGTTTAGCTGTCAGTTCAAGAGTTTTATTTAACTGCTCTCCATTAAGTGTGAATAGCATTCTAATAATGTTGTAAGCAATTGGAAGAGTAATGTATGGTAAGAAAATCCAGATGCTTAAATCGAAAAAGAGAAATAGTGCAAGCGGAGTAATAAATGAAACAACAATAAGAAATATAAACTGGTATTGAGTAAATGTTTTGCCGAGCTTTACTGCAAGAGTATTTTTACCTGCAATCTTATCTGTTTCAATATCCCTGTAATTGTTTACCACCAGGATATTTGTTATTAAAGAACCAACCGGGATTGATGAAAGAAAAGCAGCAAGTGATATTTCATTTGTATGAAGATAGAATGTGCCCATCGTTCCTATCAAACCGAAGAACATAAAAACAAAAATATCGCCCAATCCTTTGTAAGCTAAAGGATATGGGCCTGCTGTGTAAGCGAGTCCGGCAGTTATTGAGAGAATGCCAATGACAAGAATAATCATTCCACCTATATACACAAGATAAAGCCCAAGAATAAAAGCTGAAAAAAAAGTGATAAAAATTCCTTGCTTAATGTCTTTTACGGAAATTAGTCCGCTTATTAAAACACGCTGCGGACCTTTGCGCGAAATTGTATCGGCACCTTTGAGGTAATCGTAAAGATCGTTTGTAAAGTTTGTTCCGATTTGAATAAGAAGCGAGCACACCAAAGCAACAGATGAAACAAGTAAATTGAACTTGCCAACGTTTATAGCCAATGCAGTTCCAACCATAACAGGTACAACAGAAGCAAGTAGTGTTTTGGGACGACTTGCTAAAATCCAGCTTTGAAATTTTGAGCTATTTGTTAAATCTTCTTTCATAATTTTTATAAAATGGAACACGGATTTAACGGATCACACGGATTTCCACAGATTTTATTCGTGACGATCCGTCTAATCTGTGTCATCCGTGTTCTATTGTTTTCAGTAATCACGGCAGTTTTGGGAATTTTTTAAAATCAGGTTTACGTTTTTCTAAGTAAGCTTTCTTTCCTTCCTGGGCTTCCTCACTCATATAATATAACAGAGTTGCATTGCCTGCAAGCTCCTGTATTCCTGCTTGTCCATCAAGCTCAGCGTTG
>CAYNUV010000681.1:0-1783 GCA_964400245.1 uncultured Ignavibacteriaceae bacterium | reverse complement strand
GATATGACGAAGTCATTCTGTATAATTAATAGTTATGTTACTATCAAATTAATCAAGTGCCATAAAGAATTTTCAATAAAAAAAGGAGGAAAGAACAATGTTTAATTTTGAAAATCTAGACACAACGACCATAAAATTTATGATTGAAGCAATTGAAGAAGCTGAACAAACAAATAATATCTATAAAAGTGCTCGCTTTAATGAAGCTGGAAATCAAAAATGGATTCCTTTATTAAAAGAAGCTGCAAATGGATATAATGAACATTGGCTTGCTTATCAACTAGAAGCTAATGTATTAATGAAAGATTTTGAAGGAGCTCAAACACCTTCTGGCGGATATACAATTAAACACGTTCCTCATACAGCTTCGGAAACAATGGCAGAAGGTCAATTTAATCGTTTTTATATTTTAGGACTTTGTAAGAGGGCAAGAAATGAAGGAATAACTGAATTAGAAATATATCGTGCAAAACAAAGGGCTGAACAAAGACCAGAATCTCAAGCCTTAATCGGAACTAAGCTTTCAATAGATGAAATTGAGAACCAATTAAAAGAGACAAAGAACAGTTTCAAAAGTTCATTAGTTAAACCTAATTCTGGAATCAGTGTTAGAATACCAAAATAAAAATATTTTATAAGTAATAAAGAGGCACCCTAACCTGCCAATCAAGCGGACGCCGTTTTCGCTTTCGGCAATTTCGTAATTATTGGCTTTGTTCTTCCGTATAAAGTAAGTTGTTCAAAGTTGTTCTTTTAAATAATATTTTTAATTAACAAAAAGTTGTTGGTATTGTTCGGCGTTTCTGTGTTGGGGCGCCGCTTATCGGCAACGCCGTTATATTACTTGAGGTCTAAATGCAAGATTATTATTTGTATGATGTTTTTATAAGCTTCTCAAGTCAAGATAGAGATTATGTTTATGAAGTATTTGACCAATTGAATTCGAATGGTATAAAAGTATTTTGGTCAGACATTAGTCTAAAAGAAAATGCTGGGAAGTCATTTTTAGATTCTATACAAAACTCGATATTACAAAGTCGAGATTTGGTTATTATCTCTAGTGACAATACTTGGGAATCTACTTGAGTAAAAGAAGAATATGAAACATTTTACAATGAGTGTTACATCAAGAGCAAGCGTGAAAGAAAAATAATTATTTTTCAAGAAAAAAATACTAAAGTAGATAAAACCAAAATACCAGCATTCTTAAGAAAATTACAAATCTCTACTTCAATCAAAGACCTGATTCATTTGTTGGGCGGTGTAGATATTAAAGAATTGATTCGTAAAAATACTAGTTTACAAGAAAGTGTATTGTATTATTCTCAATTACTAGATGAAATCAAATCCAAAAGTATAGATGAGATGCAAAATGATGAGATGTTGAAATTGAAAAAAGAGTTAAATCTTAAAAGTGATTTAATTACATCTTATCAAAAACTACTTCAAGAACGCAAATTAATACCAAAGAAGAAAAAGTTACCAATTATAAGAAAAGGTTATACACAAAAAGTGAAAATTGGCGAACAATTTCTTTATCTAAGAACTGGTGATTATGAGGATGGTAATCTCGGTGAAATATTTATTGATATGCATAGAGAAAATGCTAGCTATAGAAGTTTGTTATACTGTTTTTCAGTAGCAATTTCTTTGGGGTTACAATGGGGTGTTCCATTGGATGAATTTTTAGATGCATTTTTATTTACAAGGTTTGAACCTGGTGGAATCGTAGAAGGACATAAAAGAATAAAAATGGCTACCTCTCCGATAGATTTTATTTTTC
>CAYNUV010000680.1:0-1784 GCA_964400245.1 uncultured Ignavibacteriaceae bacterium | reverse complement strand
TGATATTGATATTATTATTAACAGGAGTGTTGTCTATCTCATTGTTCTTGGTTCATTAATAATTTTATACCTCGTTTTATTTGCTGCAATAACTTTGTCTGTTAAAGGTATAGATGATACCGTGCCTGCAGTCTTATCAGTTTCAATAGCAGCATTTGCTTTGCAGCCTGCAAGAAAGAGAGTCCAAAATTTTGTTGACAGGAAATTTTTCAGAGTTCAGTACAACTATCGCGAAACACTAAGAAAATTTCTTGAAGAAATTGATAATTGTATTGATATGAAAACTCTTGCTGAAAAAATTGTAAACAAAACTAATGAACTTATTCCTGTAGATAAGATTGGGTTTTTTGATTTAGAAATGCCGGGAAATAAAATAAAACTTATTGCTCAAATAAATTTTGAGTTCCTGTTAAACAGAGTAGTTAATTTTAAAATAGGAGAACTAAAAACGACATTACCAAAACCAGTTGCCTTAGTTGAATATATTGAAGAAGGAGTTGATATAGAACCAGCTGATTCAAGAGTTTTTAATAGATGGGATATGGCTCTTGTTTTTCCATTCGGATCCATTCAGAATGAAATTTTTGGATTTCTCGTTTTAGGCAAAAAGAAATCGGGAACAAGATTTACTATGGAAGATATTGATTTGCTTAATGCAGTAAGATCCAAAGTTGCAACTACTATGGAACGAAATAAATATCAGAAGGAATTATTAATTGAGCATCTTGAAAAAGAAAAATTAGCTGAGCTGAATGAAATGAAATCATTCTTTGTTTCGAGTGTTTCTCACGATCTGAAAACTCCTCTTACATCAATTAAGATTTTTACAGATATGCTTAAGAATTTAAATTCATCTTCTGAAAAGGCATTGGATTATCTGAATATTATTGAAGGAGAAAGCAACAGGTTAACAAGGCTGATAGATAATGTGCTTGATTTTACAAAGATAGAGAAAGGGATAAAAGAATATAATCCTGAAAGATTATCACTTGAGGGATTAGTAAAAGAAACTATTGAAATAATGGGATACCAGTTGAAGATGCACAAATTTGAATATGAGGTATTATACAATAAGGATGAAAGTTTTATTAATGCCGATAGTGATTCAATAAAAGAAATCTTAATAAATCTGATTTCTAATGCAATAAAATATTCTGGTGAAAAGAAAAAAATATGTATAAGAACTTTGGTTGGAAATGGATTTGGATGTGTTGAAATTCAGGATTCAGGAATAGGCATATCTGAGGAAGACTTGAAAAATATTTTTGAACCTTATTTCAGATCAGGAGAGCCGAAAACAAAAAGAGCAAGTGGTACAGGGATTGGATTAACAATAGTTAAGTATATTATTAATGCACATAAAGGAAAGATTGAAGTGAAGAGTGAATTAGGTAGAGGTTCCTGTTTCAAACTTTTATTCCCATTGAATATTTTTTAGAAAATAACAATTAAATTATCGTCGGGAAAAAATTATGAAAAAAATATTAATAATTGAAGATGACCCCGCAGTTGTTGAGGGATTAAAGGAAAATCTGAAGAATGAACATTTTGATGTTATTACTTCTGATTCCGGTGAAAAAGGATACCAGATGGCAAAAACAGAAAATGCTGATCTTATTCTTCTTGATTTAATACTTCCGGATATAGATGGAACTGATGTCTGCCGACGTTTAAGAAATGATTCAATCCATACTCCTGTTGTTATGCTTACAGGGAAGAAAGATGAGATAGATAAAATAATAGGATTGGAAATAGGTGCCGATGATTACGTTACCAAGCCATTT
>CAYNUV010000679.1:0-1790 GCA_964400245.1 uncultured Ignavibacteriaceae bacterium | reverse complement strand
ATTATTATGGTACTAATGTTAAAACCTTTTCTCATGCTGAATTTTGCGAAGCGATAAAATCTCTGAGCAATGAGCTAAATATAGATTTAACAGAAGGTAGGATTTTTAGACTCGATATTGCTGAGAATATTCCTTTGTCATATTCCATTGCTAATTACTTGATTTACTTTGCTGAAAGCAAGTATTTGACTAAAATGGTAATAGGAGCGCACAGAACAGTAATATATACAAATACCTGGCATTCAATGGAATTCTATGAAAAAACCAGTGAGATGAAAAAAAGAAAAGTCAAAGTTCCTGAAGAATATAAACATATTGAGGGTAAACTATTACGGTATGAGCTCAGATTAAAAAAGAAACCGGAAAAATTTTTCAGATTAAAGGAACTTCAAGTGAGAGATATGCTTAATAAAAAATTCTATGAAAAAATTTTAGAACTATGGAAAGAATCCTATTTTAAAATTAATAAGATACCTGGCTATATAGTAGAACCTTCAGTTTTTACCTCAGTTAAGAATTTTGAAAAAACTTTTGCAAGAATTGGTATAAATGAGTTTGGTTATGAAAAAGTTGATGCTCCTGATAGATGCATCAAGAACAAGCCAAAATAGATTCAAAATTTCGCGGTTGAGAATAAAATTAAGTACTATAATGGAATCAAAAGGAATTAAAGGAACAAATAATTTAATAAAAGAATTAAATTCGAAAATACTGCAGGTTGAAATAGCAATATGAGAATAAGTGAGAAGACTATTAAAGTGACTGTTGAATTAATTAAGTTGAAGACACCTTATCGTAAGATTATTCAGATGGTTCCTGAGGTCAAAAGTACGTCTATGATCACCCGGATCAAAAGAATATATGTTGATGGTGAAAAACCAAAGAAAAGAAAGATGGGTAGGAGGACGATTAGAAAAATTCAGAAAAGGCAGAACGTAATCGAATAGTAAAAAAATCTGAACTATTTGTTGACGGAATTCTAAATATTTTAAAAGGTTTTGAATACAGTATATTAAATCTCGAGCAAATTCATAACCATCATAAAAAAGAATATCCTGAACTTGTAAAAGAATTAAAAAAATTAAATTTGAATCTAAACAAACTGATTTCGGTCCACAAATTAGATGAACATCTTTTTAAAGAAATTTTGGAAAAAATAACTTCAGCGACAAAAAGAGCAAACAATATATTTTATCATTCTGATATAAGATTAAAGGTAATTTCCTCCTTAAGGAAACAGTTTGAAAGTTTTTATAGGATAAAAGCAGATGCAGAAGTACTAGATGAAATAAGAAAAATTATTGATGCATTTATTGAAGGCTTCCAGATATTAAAGGATGAAGATTATTTCAAGTTCAAGGAGAAAGTTATTTCTAAAAATGATGCTACAGTCGGTTGGTTTAACAAATATGAAGGACTAGGAGAAACAGAGGGTGAACAGAAATAGCTCAAATAGAACATATCTATTATATGTCGAAATAGAACAGAACCGATTTTTGAATTTTATTGGGTAAACGGAAGGAAGGTTTTAATCAATTCAATAAAGATTATTAAAAATATTTTCTTATATTTTAGCAATTCTTAAACAATTCTTTAATAAATGCAAAAACTCCTTGTTAGTGTTCGCTTAACCATTGGTGTCATTTAAGTTGTATAGGCAGATTACGCTTACACAAAAATACGCAACCGGTCATTTATTGTTGCATAAGCAGATCTGCAGTACTTGATGTTCAATAACACAGTTCCATAATACATTAAACAGTATATATCACAATGTTCTTTTACTTGTG
>CAYNUV010000678.1:0-1799 GCA_964400245.1 uncultured Ignavibacteriaceae bacterium | reverse complement strand
CACCCTGGGCGTTTAATCAATCTGACAGAGCAAACTTGGCTGAAGGACTTGATATTAAAACTATGGCGGAAGATTCTGATTATGAAGTATTATTTTGGGTAGGCTGTGCCGGTTCCTATGATAACAGGTACAAAAAAGTTTCACAATCTTTTGCAGTTTTAATGCAAAAGGCAGGAGTAAATTTCAGAATCCTTGGGACAGAAGAAAAATGTAATGGAGACACTGCAAGAAGATTGGGCAATGAATATATTTCTCAAATGCTGATCAAAGAAAATGTTGAAACTCTTAATGGGTACGGAGTAAAAAAAATTGTTACAGCTTGTCCTCATTGTTTTCATTCACTGGGAAATGAGTACAAACAGTTTGGCGGAAATTATGAAGTCAAGCATCATACTCAATTTATTAATGAATTGATTGATGAAGGAAAAATAAAACTGAAGGAAGAAAGTCCTGAGATAAAGGCTACATACCATGATTCCTGTTATTTAGGAAGATATAACCAGGTTTATGATTCTCCAAGGAACTCATTAAAAAGTATTGCTAACCTGGAATTAATTGAAATGGAAAGAAATAAAAGTAAAGGTTTTTGCTGTGGTGCCGGCGGAGGAAGAATGTTTCTTGAAGATGAAGAAGGCGGCAGAATAAATATTGAAAGAACAAAAGAAGCTTTGGGAACTGGTGCCAATACAATTGCTTCAGCATGTCCATTTTGTATGACAATGCTGAATGATGGAGTAAAACATTTTGAAAAGACTGAAGAAGTCGCTGTTAAAGATATTGCTGAATTAATACTGGAAAACCTGTCTGCCGAAGTCGTAACATAGGTAGACTATCTGCTGAGGTAAATAGACGTAGGCAGATTTTAATTATTTTTTTTTCACAATCAAACCTTAAGGAGGCTCTATGAACAAATACCAGGATCTTGTAAATGCAGTTAGAGAATTGGAAGCTGATTTCCAAAAGTTCTATGAAAGAGGACAAGCTGCTGCCGGTACAAGAGTAAGAAAAGGTCTTAGTGACTTAAGAAAACTTGCTCAGGAAGTCCGTAAAGATATCCAGGATGTTAAAGCAAGCAGAAAAGCTACTAAGCAAGGTTAAGATACTTTATTAAACTATCTTCTTATAAGGGCTGGTTAAGAAATTAATCCAGCCCTGATTTTTTTTGTAGAACATTGGTAAATGCTGTTCCGCATCTTTTGCAAAAGAGTTTATTAAATAACATCTTTTCTACAATTCATAAAAATTATTTCTGTAATGCCATATTTGTTATTCCGAACTTGTTTGGGAATCCTTATGTTGTTAAGACCTGAGATGCTGAAACGAGTTCAGCATGACATTTTCTTTCTTGTTTATTTTATCCTTCTATTTTATAATACAGCCAATGCTAAAGTAGATAAGAATGACTCTACGGTTACAGTAAGAATCTCAGCAGTTGGCGATTTAATGTGCCATTCACCTCAATATGATTATGCTAGAGTTGGAGCAGACAGTTTTGATTTTAATCCTGTTTACAGGGAAGTAAAAAAATATTTTTATGAATCTGATTTTGTTTTTGGAAACCTTGAAACTGTAACAGCAGGGAAGAGCAAAGATTATTCCGGTTATCCTTTCTTTAACACTCCCGATGAATATATTCCGGCACTTTACAATGCAGGCTTTCATCTCTTAACAACTTCCAACAATCATTCTCTTGATAGAGGTGAAGTTGGGATTCTCAGAACTATTGAACAAATTAAAAAAAATAATGGACTTCTTTATAACGGAACTTTCACCTCGAAAGAAGACAGGGATTTAATCAG
>CAYNUV010000677.1:0-1806 GCA_964400245.1 uncultured Ignavibacteriaceae bacterium | reverse complement strand
ACATATTCACGTGGTGCATTAATCGGTTCAGCTATAGGAATTCTTTTTATATATTTTTATAAATCTAATGTGTCTAAAAGTAAGTTTTTCAGAAATATTTTAATTCTTTCTGGCTTATTAGTAATTGTTGGCTGGAGTGTTATTCAAAATTATTATCAGTCAACAGAGAACTTTTCCTCAAGGTATGATACATGGTCATTTGCAATGGATATTGCTTTAGGAAATGTTACCCAGTTAATCTTTGGATACGGAGTTTATTTCTTCAGGGAATCATTTTTAGGTCTGGCAGGTAGTCTTACTAATCTTCATTCCGGGCAGCTGCAGATCCTTTTGGAATTAGGAGTCTTTGGTTTTGTAATTTTTATTTTTCTTTACTTCAAGACTGTTAAGAAGGCAGTCAAAGAAAATAATTTATTCAAATTATCACTTGCCGGCGGACTTATAGGGTTTTTCCTCCATCAGTTGTTTGATAATGCCATCTTCAGTTTCCTGGGAATCCTGATGTTTGGAATCATCGGTATAATAAATTCAAACATTGATTTTGAGTCTCTTTCAAAGTGGTGGTTTGGGAATGAAAATAGGAGGATTGACAACCATGAATAACTTAATTAAAAAATTATTTGTAAAAAAGCTTAAGAAGTTTGAAGATATAATAAATTATCCGGGAGCTTTACAAGCTAAGATGGCAGGCTGTTATCTTAATACATATAAATTTATTTATAAATTAAAAAAGATTGGAATATGTCCTAATACATTTATTGATGTAGGTGCTAATAGAGGGATGCTGACAAAAACAGTGAATCACGTTTTTCCGAATTGTAAAATATTCTCATTTGAACCTATTAAAGATTGTTATATGGAATTAAAGAAATTAGAAAAGGGGATAATTAATTTAAAAAGTTTTAACTATGCTTTAAGCGATTATGATGGTTCGGCTGAATTCAATCAAAGTATTTATGATTATTCAAGCTCATTATTAAAAATGACTAAAAAACATGAAAATGCTTTTCCATTTACTAAAGAAACAACTGTCTATAATGTTGAGGTTCATCCTTTGGAATATTTTTATGATCAAATAAAATTAAAACCGCCGGTGATACTTAAACTCGATGTACAAGGAAGCGAATTGAAAGTAATGCGTGGTGCCGGTAAAATGTTAAATTCATTTGATTATATATTATGTGAAATGTCGTTCACAGAATTATATGCCGGACAACCTTTAATAAAAGAAGTTATGGATTTCATGTATGAAAATAAATTTACTCTCATTGATATATTAGAATTAAATAAAGATTCACGAAATAATGAATTGTTGCAGGTTGATGGTTTGTTTGTTAATAACAGAGATGACAAATATTAATGAATAAAATTTATATAATTATTCCTGTATTTAATCGTATAGAATATACTATAAATTGCTTGCATTCTCTTAGAAAACAAACCAATCAAAATTTTAAAACAATTGTTGTGAACGATGGTTCAACTGACGGTACTTCTGAAATGCTTAAACAGGAATTTCCTGAGGTTATAGAAATTTTGAGCAATGGAGATCTTTGGTGGACTGGTTCAGTAAATATGGGCATTGAATATGTCATGAAACTTGGAGCCCGAAATATATTGCTTTTAAATAATGATGTTATTCTGGAAGAAAGATACATCAGTAATCTTAATGACTATATAAAAAATAATAACAAGAGATTTATTATTGGTTCATTAAATATAAGCAGTAAAGATCGGGAAACTATTATTTATTCGGGTTCAATTATCAACTGGAAAAAAGGAAAATTAATAAATAATAATTTTTAT
>CAYNUV010000676.1:0-1807 GCA_964400245.1 uncultured Ignavibacteriaceae bacterium | reverse complement strand
ATTCATATAATGTAATAATTCAACCAATATAAACTAATAATAATTATATTCTAATTCCTGTTGCTATAGTAATCATAAGATCTATTTCGTGTCCCAATTTTGTTTCTAGAGTTTGTCTTTCATTTTTCTCAAACTCATCTAATCTTTTTCTAAAAAACGCCCTTGCAAATCCTGAATAGGCTGAGTTGGAAAGCATGTATCTATTAATAAAAGCTATTTGTGTCTGACAATCAGCATGATATATGTCTCTTTGATTCCTGATGTGAACTAACAGCTTAAGAAATAAGTTTTCAAATTCGATAGCTAAAACAGAAAGTGGCCCCAGATGATCTTTCCTTATGTGTAGTTTTAGTTTTCTAATTGTACTATTTCCTAATGGAGAACCATCCTTAGTAGTAACGAATACCTTAATAGTTGCTAAGTTTTTATCAATTATATGGAAATCGATATGATCTTCTGGGTCAATTTTCAAATATCTAGGATTAATAATAACTCTAGTATTATTTTCAAATGGTTTTTCTTTCTTTTTAGCTCCATTGCATTTAGAACAAGCATATAATAAATTTTTCCATTGATTTGCTTTATGCCAATCGTATTGTTTTTTCCCTACTGTGGTTACTGCAATTATATATTCTTCTTTCGGATTATAGTGATCTATCTGAGGACTGTCTATTATCATCGCTTCACAATATGCGCATTTCCCAAATTGCATAATTCTTAGAGCATTAGTTACATCTTGATGATTGTAATAACTGGCTAAAAGATTAGGTCTTTTAAGAATTGAAGGGCATTTACCCCTTTGAATTTGTATCATTTCTTCCTAAGTAACGATCTAAGTTTTTTGTTTTCATTAATCAAATCTTCAAAGTAATCCCTTTCAACCTCTCTTTCTATCAATGTTTTTCCTATAGGGAACATTACATTTTTCAATTCTAGTTTAATCCTTTTCAAAGCATTACTTTGAGTTCTATTAGGTTTGTCAATGCTTGCAAGTTCAGACATTCCTTTTAACAACTTCTCGACTTTTGAATTGGTATTTGTTATGTGTCCAAATGCCTCAGATTGTAATATTTGATTATAATCTAAATCACTTAATGGTTCCTCAACTTCTGAAATAATTGAACGAGCTTTCCCATTCCATTCAATATGAAAAATTTTTGAGTTTAGATCTGTCGTAGTCATTTTAGACGAGTTAATTGCTACAATTGGTGAATGCGTAGCAATAAAAAATTGAACATCTTTAAATTGTCTTGATAATCTATTTATTATTTCCTTTTGCCATATAGGATGTAAATGTTGTTCAATTTCATCTATCAAAACTATTCCTTTAACATTAATACCTTTCAATTTTTTTTCATAAAGTAATTTCCAACCATAAATATCCATTAGCCAAGCTAAAACCGCAGCGTAGCCGTCAGACATAGTTCCCATTGGTAAATAACTTCCCCAAGTTCCTTTTATATATAATCCTGTTCGTTCAAGTTTAATAGATCCTCTATCCAATAATAGAATATCTTCTAATTTCTTAAAAAGATGTTTTAAATTGGTTTCTAACTGTAATCTTCGAATGTTAAGTTCGGGATTTTGCATATTAGCGTCGTAATTAAACAATGAATAAACAGCATCAATAACTGTGTATTCATCGTAAGAAACTGTTCCATAAGTTCTCCTGTTTGCTCCGTAAGCAGCCACAAATAATTTATCCCAAAATTTTCTATTTTTTGGTTCTACATTTTGTTTTAACTCAACTTCTTTATATTTAGACCAACTAATTGTGGTTTCGATAAAAGGATGTTTTTTGAAACCG
>CAYNUV010000675.1:0-1810 GCA_964400245.1 uncultured Ignavibacteriaceae bacterium | reverse complement strand
ACCATCAAAAACATTTTATGATAACGGGCTTTTGCTGGCTGAAGAAAACTATGAAGATGAAAAATTACATGGTTTAAGAAAAGAATATCATAAAAACGGCGCTTTAAAAGAAGAGCAGCATTATATATACGGAAAGCTTGATAACTGGGCAAAATCTTTTTTCAGGAATGGAAAACTGAACAAAGAAGAATATTATGTTGATGGTAAAATGCAGAGATCTAAAGAATATGATTCCACAGGAATTCTTGTTTCAACTTTTGGTTATTGAAATCTGAACTAAAGAGTAAATTAAATTGTGAGCTAGATTGTCAGTCTGAGCCTGTCGAAGATTGACATTTCTTACTCAGTCACACTTCGACAAGCTCAGTGTGACAGTAAATTTTTCTTGATAGAATCTTATAGAAAAAAAATATAAATATTATTATTAGTAAACGAAAGCTCTAATATGTATAAATATTTTCTTTGTCTTTTAATTTTTCTTTTTGTCTCATCTGGAATTTTCTCTCAGGATGGTGAGGTTATCTCTTACTATCCTGATGGAAAATTAAAGCAGGTTGAGAATTATAAGAATGATAAACTTGATGGGGTTTCAAAATATTATTATGAAACCGGAATTCTTAAAGAAATAATTTCATATATAGAAGGAAGAAAATCGGGCCAGTATTCTGCTTATTATGAAACTGGTATTCTGAAAGAACAAATCAATTACAGTAGTGATAAAATTAACGGCGAGTTCAGCAGCTTTTATCCAAATGGAGTTTTGAGAGAGTCAAGTAAATATTCATCTGGTATTCCTGATGGCGAATTCAGGGCTTATTATGAAGCAGGACAATTGAAATCTTATTATACTCTTTTAAGTGGAGCGAGGAATGGAACTGGTTATGAATATTATTCCAGCGGCTCAATAAAGGCAGAAGCAAATTTTCTAAATGATACTCAGGAAGGAATTACTAAATTCTATTATGAAAATGGAAAACTAAAAGGCGATTATCCTTATCAGTCAAATCAGCTCCACGGTGATATTAAGGAATATTTTGAAGATGGTTCATTAATGACAGAAAAAGAATATAATTATGGAAGATTGAAAGGTGTGGAAAAGATTTATTTTCAGAATGGCAATGTTAAAACAGAAAGCAATTATGATTATGGCTTCAGGGAAGGTATTACAAAGTCATTTTATGAGAATGGAAAATTGTGGAGTGAACAGAATTATAAGAAGAATAAGTTAATCGGTGAGACAAAAATTTACCGGAATGATGGTTCTCTCTGGTATATAGAAACTTATGACAATGGAGAATTGATAAGCAGTAAAGAATATTCTGAAGAAGGAAAACTTGTTGCGGAACAAACTTTTGATAAGAAAAATTAATGAAAAAAAAGAACGGCAAATTTAAAATCGGGCTTATCCAGATTTCTCTCAGCAAAGATCCCGGTAAAAATTTAAGTAAAGCTGTTGATTGGATTTCGAAAGCAGCAAAGAAAGGTGCACAGGTAATTTGCTTACCTGAGCTTTTCCGTTCCCAGTATTTCTGCCAAAGTGAAAATATAGATTACTTTAATCTTGCAGAAACAATTCCGGGCCCATCCACTGAAGCTATTTCTAAAATTGCGAAGCAAAATAAAGTTATTGTTATAGTCCCGGTTTTTGAAAAAAGAACATTGGGGGTTTATCATAATTCTCTTGCTGTAATAAATACAAAAGGAAATGTTTCCGGTATCTACCGTAAAATGCACATTCCCGATGATCCTTCTTACTATGAAAAATTTTATTTCACTCCCGGCGATCTTGGTTATAAATCTTTTGATACTG
>CAYNUV010000674.1:0-1814 GCA_964400245.1 uncultured Ignavibacteriaceae bacterium | reverse complement strand
ATTACAAATAAAAATATCAATGTAATTTTTTTCTTTTCATAAGAAATTTTATAAAACTTTTGCGTAACAATGTACAAACCTGAAGACATAACAAAATAACTTGCTAAAGTTGCAATTGCAGCCCCCATAATTCCCATTAATGGAATAAGAATAAAATTAGCAACAATATTTACGATTGCACCAATTCCTGTAATTAGTGGTACGTAAATACTTTTTTCTTTGATATAAATCCCTGCCGTAAAAACAACATATAGCCCGTTAAACAAATATGCAAAAAGTATAACAGGAACTATATCAACCCCACTCCAGTAAAGAGAACCAATCAAAGTTTTCCCAAAGATTTCAAATCTTACAATGTTATCTATAAATAAAGTAAGAACTATTAGTATAATACTTCCAACTAATGTGAAGTATGTTAAAACTTTTGAGAAGATTTTTTTTGCTTCGGTATTTTTTGATTCCTGAATAAAGAAAGGCTGCCATGCATACTGGAACATACTCACAAACAGCATCATGAAAATGCCCAGCTTATAGTTTGCCTGGTAGATTCCAAGTGTGTTAAGATCAGTAAGATGTTCCATTATAGGCCTGTCTATAACCTGGATAAAAACTGAAGCAAGTCCGGCTGGCAAGTAAGGTAATCCAAACTTCAGCATTTTTTTAAATATTGAAGCATTGAAATTTAAACTCAAAGATTTTTTTATTGACGGGACTAATAAAATAAATGTAATTAATGAAGCAGCAAGATTACTTATGAATACTGCTTCAATTCCCATTTTTAATTTTAAAATAAGATAAAGATTCAGAACAACATTAATAAGAATATTTATCACTTTATATAAAGCAAACTTTTTGGTTTTTCTTTCAATCCTTAATCTTATAAAAGGAATTACGACTATTGCATCTGCAAAAAGAATTGAGGCTACAAAATAGAATAAGTAATTATAATCCTGGGAAACAGCAAGTGAACTGCCTATTTGCGCTTTAAATAAAATTATTAATGAACAAAAAAACAGGGAGAAAATTAAAACTGCATAATATGGAGTTGAGAAAATATCTTTTTCATTTCCAAGCTCACTCTCTTTTGCAAATTTCAGATAAGCAGAGTCCATTCCGTAAATAAAAATGATATTAAGTATGGCAATAAAAGCATAAATGTTTGTTATAATTCCATATTCTTCAGGAAGAAAAATATTTGTGTAGAATGGAACAAGTAAAAAATTGAGGAATCTCCCAACAATAGTGCTTACGCCATAAACTGCCGTATCTTTTGAAAGCTGTTTTAGTTTTTCAAACATAAAAAGCCCCTCTAAATCTCCCCAAAGGGGGAGACTTTTAAAATTAAAAAGGCTTTTGCCAAATAGTGAGCTTTCAATCCATTAATCTTTTAATGTTTAAGGCAACAATGATTTAACTAATTTTAAAAAGAATTCAGGCGGTTTCATAGTCTTTTTAGTTTTTTTATTGATGAAGAATGTTCGGTATAACCTTCAGCAATAAGATTATTTGTTTCTTTTCTAAGTATCTCATAATCAATATGAATTTTTAATGTAGGAAATTCTTTAAGAATGGATTTTATAATCAATACTTCATCATAGTAAGCTGGCTGATGGTATTTAACATAGGCTTCAAGTACAGGCAATTGGTATCCTTCTTCTTCAATCTTCTTATAAGGTAGACTGATCTCCCTTAACATCTCAGTTCTGCCAACTTCAAAATATTCAAAGTATTTTCCATTATAAACAAACTGCATCTGGTCAGTATCTGCATAGCGGACACGAATTTTTGTTTTGTGTTCAAGAATTTAATTAATA
>CAYNUV010000673.1:0-1816 GCA_964400245.1 uncultured Ignavibacteriaceae bacterium | reverse complement strand
TAGCAAATTCATAGATTGCCTGTCCAACCGGATGTTCAGATTTTTTTTCAAGTAAGGCAGCAAATTTTAACAATTCATTTTCACTTATACCAAAAGATTTTATATCACTCACAGCAAATTTTCCTTCAGTCAAAGTTCCTGTCTTATCAAAAACTATTGCTTTCATTTTATGGACTAACTCGAGCACATTACCATTCTTTATTAAAATACCATGCCTCGCACTTTTTCCAGTACCGACAATTATTGCTGTTGGAGTTGCAAGTCCGAGAGCGCATGGACAAGCAATAATCAAAACGGCAACAAAGTTTATCAGGGCAGAATTAAATGAATTATCTCCTCCTGCGATAAGCCAGGTAAAGAATGTAATGATAGCAATTCCAATTACAACAGGAACAAAAACCGATGCAATCTTATCTGCTAATTGCTGAATAGGAGCTTTAGATGATTGAGCTTCTTCGACGAGTTTTATTATTTGTCCGAGAACAGAATTATTTCCCACTGCGGTAACTTCAAATTCAAATGAGCCGGTTTTGTTTATAGTTCCCCCAATTACTTTTGAGTTTATACTTTTCTCGACAGGGAGGCTTTCTCCTGTTACCATTGATTCATCAATAATAGAATAGCCTGAAACAATTTTCCCATCAGCTGGAATTCTTCCACCGGGTTTAACAATAACGATATCCCCGGTTTTCAATTCTTCAATCTTAATAATTTTTTCTTCGTTATTAATTTTTACTAATGCAGTTTTAGGTTGAAGCTCGATGAGTTTTTTAATTTCGCCTCCTGTTTTTCTTTTTGCCCTGCTTTCCAGCCATCTGCCGAAAAGAATAAGAGTTATAATTACTGCTGTTGTATCGAAATAAACGTGAGGAACTTCGTGATGATGAAGTATTTCAGGGAATAAAGTTACAATTGTACTATATATAAATGCAGCTCCGGTTCCAATTGCTACAAGAGAATTCATATCAGCGCTGAAGTGCAAAAGATTTTTCCAGAAGATTATAAAGAATCTTTTGCCTGAAATGAAAACAATCGGTGTTGTAAGAATAAGAAGTAATTTATTTATGTTTTCCTGGGAAAGATTAATCAGTTGGGAGAATCCATCAAACATTACTCCCATATTTAAGATCAATATTGGTATTGTAAGAACTAAAGCTAGAATCAGATCCTTTTTAAGACTTTTTTCATGCTCATTATAATGATGATTTTTTTCAGACTCATCTTTTTTAATATTCGTTTGAAGAGGGGATACATCAATCTTGTAACCGGCATCCTCAACAGCCGATGAAATTGTTTTATCATCCACTTTTTCAGGATCAAAAGTGAATGAAGCTTTTTCTGTCGCAAAGTTTACATTCACTTCTTCAATACCATCAACTTTGCTTAAAGCTTTTTCTACTCTTGCGACACAACTTGCACAAGTCATACCTTCTACTGGCAAACTTATCTTTTTAAATTCTATTTTTGGGTTCATTTATCTTCTCTTTCGTCATCCCGAACTCATTTCGGGATCTTAAGTCAATTGCGAGATGCTGAAATAAATTCAGCATGACTCAGTTATCTGAAACAGAGTATCCAGCATTATTAATCGCTTTCTTTATATCATCACTTGTAACTTTTGTTTCATCGTATTCAACTTCAGTAGAACCGATTGATACGTCTTTAATTTTTAATGAAAGTCTCGATAATTCTTTCCTTACTGCCATTACGCAATGCCCGCAGGACATTCCCTCGATTTTAATTTTTTCTTTTGTCATAACTTAAACTCCGTTTTAAATTACCTTTTGTACGATGCTAAAATAGAAAGGACATACCA
>CAYNUV010000672.1:0-1816 GCA_964400245.1 uncultured Ignavibacteriaceae bacterium | reverse complement strand
AATTGTTACAACCGGAAAACCGGGAAAATGATTTTATATACTAATGAAGATGGATTACCGAGTAATGCAGTGAACAGTATTGTTGAAGATGATAACGGAAATTTATGGATAAGTTCTGATAAAGGGATGTCAAAGTTTGATCGGAAAACAGGAGTATTCGAAACTTATACTAAAAGAGATGGTTTAAAGGGAAATGATTTCTGTATCAATGCCGGATTAAAAGCAGAAAATAATATTATATACTTTGGAAGCAGTGATGGTTTGTTATTTTTTAATTCCCGAAATATAAAAGATGATTACTTAACTGCACGGGTTGTATTTACAGATTTAAAAATCTATAACCAATCTGTTCCAATTTCCCCGGAAGGAAATTCAATTTTAAATGAATCAATTACAGGAGTAAAAAGTATAAGCATACCTTATGAGAATGATGTTATAACTATTGAATTTGCACTCCTCGACTATTCCAATGTTAAGAGACATAGGTTTGTATATAAGCTTGAAGGTTTTGAAGAAGAATGGAATGATGTTGGGAAAAGGAACTCAGCAACATATACTAACTTACCTCCCGGGGAGTACACATTTTATGTTAAAGTATTTAATGGGGAGGGTTTCGAAAATTTAATAGAAACATCTATTGGGATAATAATAGTTCCTTCCTTCTATCAGACTTGGTGGTTTAAAATTAGTATGGCTGTAGGTTTGTTCTTTATGACTGTAATTATTTTCAGGGGAAAAACCAGGAAAATAACCAGTGAAAACAAGATACTTGAAAACCGGGTAGCAGAGCGTACAAAGGCCCTTGACAGCACTATAGAGGAACTTAACCTGGAGATTGAGGAAAGGAAAAAGGCGGAAGAAAAAGTTCAGGCTTCCCTTAAAGAAAAGGATATACATCTGAAGGAAAAAGAAGTATTGCTAAAAGAAATTCACCACAGAGTAAAAAATAATCTCCAGGTAATTTCCAGTTTACTTTATCTTAATTCAAAAAAGATAAATGATAGTAAAGCTCTTGATATATTTAAAGACAGCCAGAACAGGGTCAAGTCAATTGCTTTGGTTCATGAAAGGCTTTATCAGTCAAAAGATCTTGGTATGATTGATTTTAAAGATTATGTACAAAAGCTTACAAACGATCTGTTCCGGTCTTATGGTGTTAATCAATCTGTTGTTCAGCTTGAAATAAATATTAATGACGTTTTTATAAATATTGATACGGCTGTACCTTGCGGACTTATTATAAATGAGCTTATTTCTAATTCACTTAAGTATGCCTTTCCTAATTATGAAGATGAAAAAAAGAAAGGCATAATAAAAATTGATTTTAACAGAAAAGAGGGTAATAAGTTAATGCTTGTTGTAAGCGATAATGGAACAGGAATACAAGGCAATATTGATGAAAAGAAAAATAATTCTTTAGGACTGCAATTAGTTGAGACATTAGTTGCCCAGCTTGAAGGAACTATGGAACTTGATTTAAGCCCGGGAACAACATTTAAAATCACTTTTTAAAAGAAAATGTTGAAAATGTTCAAATAATGAAGAAATTAGAATGGGTTCAAAGGTTAATTTATTCTTATTTATTCCGATAATAATAGTAAGAAGAGGACAGTTATTTAGAAGATAATACATTTCTTTAATCTTCATGGATGGGATGAAACTTGAAAGTAAAAAGTTTTCGTTTGAATTGCAGTTTGATTGTAGGATTAAATAAAAATTTATGAATTATGATACACTAAGATAATATATGTACAAAGCTTCAATACTTATAGTAGAAGATAATTTTATTGTTATGATGGAATTAAAAGACCGGCTG
>CAYNUV010000671.1:0-1828 GCA_964400245.1 uncultured Ignavibacteriaceae bacterium | reverse complement strand
ACATTACCTGCAAAATATCCTTCCGGCTTTTTTGATTTGACAACTCCGGCAACATGATAAATATAATCTGCTCCTTCAAATAATTTTCTTAAGCCTTCTTTATTTGTTAATTCGCAAATATGAAGTTCAACATCTATTGCCTTTAACCATTTCAGGTTGCTTGATTTGCGGATTATACATCTTACTTTATAATTTTTTTCAAGCAGGAAATCAACAAGATGACTTCCTACAAAACCATTAGCACCTGTAACAACTGCTACTAACTGTTTATCCATATGATTAATTGATTTTCAGACTATTTAATTTTAGATTGAATGAATAAATTTAACAAATAAATTTTCTTTTAGCAGATTTATACTGATTTATTTTTAGGAGGGACGTTGGATCTTTTCAAAAAGTGTTATGATTTTACACGGGCAGATGAAATTAAGGATGCTGGGTTTTATCCTTATTTCAGACCAATTGAAGAAAATGAAGGACCGGTCGTTCAGATTGAAGGCAGAAAAGTTATTATGGCCGGTTCTAATAATTATCTTGGACTTACAGCTCACCCAAAAGTAAAAGAAGCAGCCATAAAAGCTGTTGAGAAATATGGTACAGGATGTTCCGGTTCAAGATATCTTACCGGTACTCTTGATATGCATATCGAATTAGAAGCCAGGCTTGCAAAATATTTTAATCAGGAAGCTGTTCTTTTATTCAGCACAGGTTATCTAACAGGACAAGGAATTATTCCAACTCTTGTACAACGTGGAGAATATGTTATTTCAGATAAAGATAATCATGCATGTTTAGTTGCCGGAAATTTAATGGCAAAAGGCTCCCTTGCAGAATTTGTTCGTTATAAACATAATGATATGGATGATCTTGAACGGGTAATAACCAAGATTCCAAAAGAATCAGCAAAGTTAATTGTAAGCGATGGAGTATTTAGTACAGGCGGCGAAATTGTTGATCTCCCAAGATTAAATAAAACAGCTAAAGAACATAACGCAAGAATCTTAATTGATGATGCACATTCTGTCGGCGTTATTGGCAAAGGCGGAAGAGGAACAGCAAGCGAATTCGGGCTTGAAGATCAAATTGACATGACGATGGGAACCTTCAGTAAAACTTTCGCATCACTCGGCGGATTTGTCGCCGCGAAAGCAAAAGTTATTAATTATATAAAGCATCATTCGCTCGCACTTATTTTTAGTGCTTCTCCAACTCCGGCATCAGTAGCAGCAGCAATTGCAGCTCTCGATATTCTTGAAGCAGAACCTGAACGAGTTACAAGGTTGATAAGAAATGCAAATAAAATGAGAACTTTGTTAAAAGCTGAGGGCTTTAATGTTCTTGAAGGAAGAACTGCTATTGTTCCTGTTATTATTGGTGATGATACTTTAGCTTTTAGAATGTGGCGAATGCTTTATGATGCAGGTGTGTTTGTAAATGTTTTTATTTCACCAGGAGTTCCTCCCGGCAGACAAATGATGAGAACAAGTTATATGGCTACACACGAAGATGAACACCTCGATAAGATTCTTGAGATATTCAGAGATACCGGGAAAAAATTAGGATTAATCTAAGGTATGGATGAATGATTGAATGGATGAATGAAATACAAATTATCATACAGTCATTCGATCATTCAGTTATTCAAAGTATCATATTTATTCATCTCACAGTAATCTTTAACCCCGATGCTTTAGTCAAAATATGAACAATACAATTATCTCCCCTGTTCAAACAAAAAAAGAGTTAATGCAGTTCATCAAGTTTCCCCGGAAGATTTATAAAGATGATCCTTACTGGGTTCCTCATCTTTTAATTGACCGAAAAAAAA
>CAYNUV010000670.1:0-1829 GCA_964400245.1 uncultured Ignavibacteriaceae bacterium | reverse complement strand
TGACTGAATGAACTCTTCTTTTTAAAAGGGGAAACTGCCGGATTTAGAGGGCATTAAACCCGACAGTTTGTGTGTCATTTTGGGGAGTGCTATGCTTCCTGGGATTTCTCAATTACTATACCAACTAGATAAGAGAAAAAGATCAATCTTTAGACTGAACAAGAAAACTTATTTTTGAAATATTCGGTTAGTTTAAAAAGGAAAACTGTCGAATCTGAGGGCAAAGACTCGACAGTTTGTGTGTGTCATTTTGGAGGGTGCTATGCTTAAAATCTTTTTTATAACTGCCCTTAATTATTCAATATAAGTGCCAGAGTTTCTTTACTGTTTTGATTTAATTAAATATGATTTATTGAAGAGGAAGTAATTACTTCAAAATTGATTACTTATTTACCGGAAGTATTTACAAAAACCACGTCCCAAAGGGAATCCTTCGAAATAAATTTCCCCAAAGGGGAGAATTAAAAAAAAATATGGAATTTAATAGGTGGGGATTTTTAAATAATATCTAACTTTTCTTTAATGTTATTCTAAAAGTAGTTCCTTGCCCGGGAGCGGAATTCTTTACGAAAATTTTCCCCCTGTGGTATCCTTCCACAATTCTTTTTGATAAGCTCAGTCCAAGTCCCCATCCTCTTCTTTTGGTGCTGTAGCCTGGGCGAAATACATCTTTTCTTCTTTTCATCTCAATGCCTTTGCCGTTGTCTGCAACTTCAACATCAACAGTTTTTCTTCCTTCTAAAACAGTGACATTAATTTTACCTTCTTTATGGTCAATTGCATCGAGAGCATTTTTCACTAGATTTTCAATAACCCATTCGAACAGTTCAGAATTGATTTCTGCACAAACATTTTTATCGCCCTCAATTGTAAGCTGTACACTTTTTCCGGTTTGAGGAAGTCTTCGCTGGAAATAATCAGTAACTTTTTTAATCTCATCAAACACAACTTTCTTTTTAAGCTCAGGCGTTGATCCGATTTTAGAAAACCTGTAAGTAATCTTACTTAGCTTTTCAACATCGTTGGTTATTTCTTCTGAAATATCTATAACCTTATCAGGATCATTGTAATGCATCTTTAACATTTCCAACCAGCCCATTAGGCTTGAGATTGGTGTTCCAAACTGGTGAGCTGTTTCCTTTGCCATTCCTACCCAGATATTACTTTGTTCGCTTCTTTTAATATTGCTAAAGCCGATGTATCCGAGAATGATGAACAATGCAGCAATAATAATCTGCATATATGGATAAAATTTAAGCTGCTGTATTAATTCAGAATCTCCATAATGTATTTTTGTCAATATGAGGGTATCTTCATAAGTAACAAGAATAGGATTATGCTGAATATCCATCTCTTTAATTTTTTCAGTAAAAAAGACCTCAAGATTTTTTCCTGAAAGCCTGGTATCGTATTTAAAATTCCTAACATCTGATTTACTATTCAGATTTACTTTATCATCAGGACCTGTGAGTATTAAAGGGAAATCAATGGGCTTGATAATGTTATCAAACAGGAAAGTTATATCAACATCGGGAGAGGATGTATTTGCTACATACTCAATCCCTTTTGCATAAAGCTCAACAATCTGTCTCTCTTTTTCCTGTAATTTCTGAACAAGATTTTGAGTGTAATAAAGAGTTGCTACAGCAATTATGATTGCAATAATTAAAAGAGTTATCTTGATATTAAGTGAGGCAGGGCCGCCGGACATTTTCATCTTTTATTAAATTCTTGTTAAGAAATAAAAAATATTTTACTTGTTCAACTTTCTTTATTCAAATGAGAAAATCCAGTCAAAATTCTTACATTAATTTCAAATTAATTTATAA
>CAYNUV010000669.1:0-1833 GCA_964400245.1 uncultured Ignavibacteriaceae bacterium | reverse complement strand
AAAAGTTAATACTATGGATGATAAATTTCTACAATCAATCTTGAAAACAGGCCTATTTGACATTGGAGACAGTGATGATAGGCTTAGTTGGCTCCAAAAGTCAATAGCTGACCTTCAAAAGAAGTTTGAGAATGACTTTTCACTACTCTCCCATTACACATTAGTCGCGCTCGACCCAAATATTTCCGACAAGGAATCTGCAATGATTGAAACAGAGATCATCATTACAGGTCATTGGAAAGCGTTAAGAGCTAAGTATAACGAGATGCCCAGAAATATCATTAGAGGTGTTATTCTCAGTGCTTTGAACAATGTCGGAAGAACAGACACTTTGGCAGCAAGAATTATTTATTTAACTGGCCTCAATTTTTACCCATACGCTAAACTAAATAACGAAAAAACTTTAATTGATGATTTGCTAACTAGATTAGGCGAAATAGCAGAACGAAACGCTGTTGAAGAATGGGCACTTATTGAAGAAGAAATCACCCTTAAACTTCCTACGTTAAAGTTACAGATTTAAAATTGGGAAAAGTAGAAATTAAAAGTGATGAGTTAAAAGAAAACCTCCGCACAGCTGCCAACAAATCTCCTCAAGGTCATAACCCTTATCAACATCCTAATGAATGGGCAGAACATTTTGCAACAAATGCATCAGCAGGCATCATCTCCACATTTAACAAAGCATTTGAACAATTCAATAAATCCATGAACCCAGCTACAATTGAAACACCAATAAATAAATTTTTTATTGAATTTAAAAAACTCTTTGATGAGAATTTAAAATTATCATTTTCAACATTAATAGCGATTGAAAGGAGAAGCAAATTGTTATGGTGGAAGGAGACTTTATATTCTCACTCTTTTAAGAGAAGTTATAGAAGAATAGATAAATATTTACTGCCGATAATAATGGGAAAAGATTTAAATGATCAAATTCCAGAAGTAACACCAATAAGTGTTGATTTTCTTTTAAGAGATACATTGTATTTACTTAATGATAAAAAAGATGATTCAGTCAAATTTCTCGACTACTTAAATGTAATTTCTAATTCTAAACTAAAATTGGAATTGAAGTCATACTTTTCAAATACTAAAAATTCAAACGGTAGAATTTCAATCACTGATTTTATTGTACTTTTAATAAACGACGGGTTAAGTATAGACGATTTTAAATATAGAACAGGGATTGATCCTAACGAGGAAATAACTTTTGGAGAACTATCTGTTCTTGTCTTACACGATTTATTAACACAACGATTAGTAGCTGATTAATATGCCAGGAAAATGTATTCATCCCACTTGCTTCCCTGATGATACTGGCTGTGATGTTGAAGGTCATTTCAATGTTAATGATTGTAAGTATTATAATAAGCCTCAGGAGGTTGAAGAAATTGAAACTGCATCACAAGCGGAAAAATTATATAAAATTCCTTGGACAGGAAACACACTTGGTTTAAATGATTTAAATTTTTTAACTGCATCTTCAAAGCCAATTTTAATTGGAATTGTAGGTGTAACAAGTGCCGGCAAGACAACTTTTTTAGCTTCACTTTATTGCCTTCTAAGACGCGGAAAAAAAATTGGAGATTACACTTTTACTGGTTCACTGACACTAACCGGTTGGGAGGATATTTCTTGGTATTTAAGTTGGAAAGAACATGGAAATATTCAATTTCCACCCCATACTACTAGTAATTCCGGTAGGGTTCCGGGTTTATTACACTTTGCGCTTAGAAATTCACAGAATGATAAAATAGATTTGATATTTACTGATGCACCTGGAGAATGGTTTGACCAAACATGACATGTGTTAGAAGCACTCCCGAAATA
>CAYNUV010000668.1:0-1847 GCA_964400245.1 uncultured Ignavibacteriaceae bacterium | reverse complement strand
AAGCCTTTAATGAATCTTTTTTTTCAGATGTTTCCATAATATAACCTCGTTCAACTAACCTATACATTTTATTATGTAATTGAACAGGTATAATTTCTCGAGCTTCTCTAAGACCTAATTCTATATCTTTTGAATTAGTAGAATCATATCCTTTATAAACTTCTAAATAACCTAAAATATAAAAGCATTTCATTATATCATTTTCAGGTTTTTTCTTTATTAAAAACTCTCTAATAGATAAACCTCTATTTATTTTTTCTTCAGTGATTGGATGATTTTCTAAAATATCAAGCCTTTTTTTGATCTCACTTATTTCTTTTTCAAGATTATTTATCTTTGTTTGAAGTCCTTCTATATCATCCATTTTTATTTCTCTCACTATAAGAATTTAATAGTTGATTTCCTTTGATTAAACCGGGTCTTGTAATTGTATATGTAACTGATTTACCAGCTTTACCCTTTTGAATAAGATAATTTTTGTACTTTTTTAATGAACGTGCAAGGTTTTTTGTAGGTATTCCCTGTCTAGTTAAAAATTCACCTAATTCAACACTCCCAATAGTGTCTGTATTTGTAAATTTATGCTTAATAGTAAGACAAATAACAGTTCCATTAAATTGTTGATCTGGAACTTTATTTCCTAAAATTTCATGTAAAAAATGGATATGATTTTTATCATCAATTTGAAATAAACTTTGTATATCATCATCTGTATCTGGAGAAGCACTCAGCAACTTTGTTTTGCTTAGACTTGAATCTTTTTTTTCATCTAAAAGCTTATCAAGTTTAGAATTAATTTCAGATAAAATGTTAAGAATATTTTCATTAGACTCATCCATTTTATTTTCCTTCTTATTTTATTTTTGTTTTCTCTCAAAAGAGTTTATTACTCGATCAATAAAATTTGCTTGCAGAAAATTCTCATGATTTTCTGTTCTAATTGCACCATCATCTCTCAATTTTTTTAAAACAGGACGTAAACTGTTTCCTAAAATTCCTAACTCGTTTTCTAATTCCGAATTTCTACAACCTGAAGATTGAGATAGTCCTGAATGATGGCTATACAATTTTCCTAAAAGATACATTTGAATTTGCAATTCAAGTTGATATTCTGATTTGTTTATAACATCAACCATTCCAGTTGGAGTTAAGCGAATAAATTTCTTAGCTCGATCATAATTCTTGTCTAATTGGTTATCATAGTTAACAACCATTTCGGCTAATATTTTTTCTTTTAAATCCATATTAATTCTCCTATGTTATTATCAGAAAGTTATCGAAACATTTTTTAAATTGCAAATGAATTTAATATATTTTCTCCTTACTAAGGAAATGAGTGCTTATTATTATCATTTCTGATTAGTTTAACGGTTATTTTAAATATTGATATTCGAGAATCCCTGTTCTGCGCTATAGTAGTGATGTCAGCATCATATAACCACTCCTTTCTTTTTCGTTGTTTTACGTATTTAGCCTCATAACAAACATTTAACGACTCAAATAATATAATATATGTACGTTGTTAGAAATAAAATAGTAATAACATTTCTTACTAATCTAATTATATTCTTAGCATTTTCCCAACTTTGGAGTTTGTCTAAGTGCTATGAGTGGCTAATATGATATTTTAGTTGTGATTATTCTTAAAACGTCAATATTTAAGCATTTTCTGAGTCGGTCAAATTTATTCACTTCATCACCATCCCTGTTCTGCGCTATAGTAGTGATGTCAGCATCCTACAACTACTCCTTTCTTTCTCGTTGCTTTTACATATTTAGCCTCAGAATAAATATTTAACGACTCAAATAATATAATATATGTACGTTGTTAGAAATAAAATAGTAAT
>CAYNUV010000667.1:0-1851 GCA_964400245.1 uncultured Ignavibacteriaceae bacterium | reverse complement strand
CCCCCATTGGTTAAAGTGGCTGAAGAAAGTATTACTGTTATCTTATCAAAGATATAAAGCTTAGAATGTAATCTTTTAACACCTCTTATCATAACACCTGCATCTATCATAAGTTCAAGAGCAGTTAAATCAGAAACCCCTTGATAAAAATCTCTAAGATTATATCGAGTAAGAACATTAATATTTTTACCATCTAATTTTCTTAAAAGATAATTTACAACATCATATGTAATAAATGGTGATATAATCTTTAATTTTTCACATACTTCTATTTCCTTTTTGAAGTGAAGCAGGTGGTCATTCCTTAAAACAATGATATTACTTTGCATTTTATATTACACAAGGATATAAGCTTAATTGAAATATAAACTTTTTTCTCCATAATATTTTTTATAAAATCAGATAGAATGAAAACAAGAGAAAAGTTTGAAAAAAACTATGAGCCACCGGGGGGTCTAAAAATTATTTAACTAAAGCCTTGATTGAAGATGTAAATCTTTGGTCGCGGCTTTTTCATTTTAAACTAAAATCTTAATTGAAAGGAGGTGATTAAGAATCTCTCGGCGATATGGATAACCTGCCCGATCCAGATTTATTAGCTCAGGAAATAGTAGAGAATCTGGAAGCAGGATTAGTGAGTTTCAGGGAGATTGTTAATAATTTGAATGGGAAGTAAATTTAAGCTCTCTTCATCCTAAAAGTACTCAATAATTAACCTACCTGATCAAAAGATTTTGAAAAATTCACGTCTTATTTAATTCTAAGATTTTATAAAGTACCCTTGGAAATAATCCATTGACGGGAAAAGATTTTGCAAAAATCAATGTTAATGGATAAGCACGAGGATAAATTATTTAATGATGAAATAGTAAATGCCGTGTCTACGGCAAGGATATCTTTGGGCATAGATTGCGATGTATATGAAATGGATAATATTATTAAGGGTGTTTCTGCTTATTCAACATCAGGCAGAGCTGTAGGTAAGGTTGAACATCTTGAAAGACTTTTTGAAATAATAAATAAATTTAAAGATGAGTATGATGCAATTGGTTTATCAACTTTTATTGAAGTTCCAGAAGGTTATCACCGAGATTATTTTAAAGACATTGTTATGGTAAATCCCTGGGGCGGTATCGAAGCAATGTTGACACATAGTATAGCTGAAGAATTTAGAATACCCTGTGCACATTCCCCAATGATTGTTTCAAGAGAGATAATGGATATGGAAGTGCACAAAAGCCCAAAGATTGTTGCATACGATAAAGGATTAAACGTTGAAGATATTTCCTGCTTAATTATTCCCGATGGGTGTGTTGGTTTACCAACATTAGCTGCGATTGAACATAGTATTCCTGTTATTGCAGTGAAAGAAAATAAAAATTATATGAAAAATAATTTACAAGAGTTACCATTTCAAAAGAATAAATTATTTATTGTTGAAAACTATCTTGAAGCTGTTGGTATTATGCAAACCTTAAAAGCTGGAATTTCACCAGATACTGTCCGACGCCCGCTTGCGCGAACAACAGTTCTTGAAAACAGGGAAGAGAAAATTGAATTAAATGCCATTAAGAGGAACTTATAACTTTGAGACCAACGATAGTGGAGATGTTATTTATTCAAAAAATAATATCGAACTACTTCGGAAACTTTGGTTAGATTCTGAAATTATTAGCCCAAAGGAATTTGGGCCAGGAGATCCGGGAGATTTTGATAATGGAGCTTGGCATATTGCCTGTCATTTAGTTGCAGCTGGTTGTGTTCGCAGAGCCAACAATAGTAACTTAATCTGGCTCGAAATATCTTATAACCCTGTCACTAAATTATATGAACCCACTTTAACCATTCGAG
>CAYNUV010000666.1:0-1854 GCA_964400245.1 uncultured Ignavibacteriaceae bacterium | reverse complement strand
AAGAATACCTTTCTATAACACCTGGGATAAAAGATAATCTTGTTCGGCTTAAATTCTGGGAAAGAGTTAAACAGTCTCATGGTAAAAACATCGGTCGCACTCTTATTTTCGATCTCTCTGTTTTATTTTATAATATTAAAAATAACCGGAACGCTCCTCGCTTCCTTATTCACGATGGAATTTTCGACAGTCTCGATAAATCCCATTTAATAAAGACTTATGAATTCCTTCAGCAAAGACTTAAAGATGGTTTTGAATTTCAGTATATTACAACTATTAACGAAGGAGGACTCGTGGGTAAAAATTTTGGATCCTCTGACATCATTCATCCTGAGCGAATGAAAAAAGAAGCTAAAAAAATTGTAAGTCCTAATAACAAATTACTTAAAGCAGATTTTTATTCTTCATAATTCCTATGAACGAAACTCAAACCCGTAAAGAAATTATTGATGCTCGCCTGAATAAAGCAGGTTGGGATATTTCTGACCGGACTAAAGTAATCGAAGAATTTGATATTAAAGTTGACCTACCTGAAGAAATAAATGAACCATTAACTCCATATCAGGGACATCAATTTAGTGATTATATTTTATTAGGTAGAGATGCTAAACCACTTGCAGTTGTTGAAGCCAAAAAGACTTCCGTTGATGCTGCAATTGGAAGAGAACAAGCCAAACAATACTGCTATAACATTCAAAAAGAAAATAGCAGTGAATTACCTTTCTGTTTTTATACAAATGGGCATGATATTTATTATTGGGATTTAGATAACTACCCGCCAAAAAAAGTTTATGGATTCCCTACCAGGGATGATCTTGAACGTTATCAATATATACGTAAATCAAGAAAAGCTTTAGCTGGTGAATTAATTAATACAAAAATTGCTGGGCGTGATTACCAAATAAGGTCTGTCCGTTCAGTAATGGAAGCAATTGAAAAACGAAGAAGAAAATTCCTTTTAGTTATGGCAACCGGTACTGGAAAAACTCGAATATGTATTGCCCTTGTTGATGCATTAATGCGATCTGGTTGGATTGAGAGAACATTATTTTTAGTTGACCGGATTGCACTTCGTGATCAAACACTCGATTCTTTTAAAGAATATTTACCAAATGAACCTCGATGGCCTAAGGTCGGAGAAAAAGCAATAGCATCTGATCGGAGAATTTATGTTTCTACTTACCCGACTATGTTAAATGTAATTCGCGATGAAGAAAATTCTCTTTCACCGCATTTTTTTGATTTAGTTGTTGTAGATGAAAGTCACCGCTCAATTTATAATACTTATCAGGAAATACTTGATTACTTCAATACAATTACTCTTGGTTTAACTGCTACTCCCACTGATGTAATTGATCACAATACTTTCGGTCTCTTCGAATGTGAAGATGGAGTTCCTACGTTTGCTTACTCATACGAAGAAGCAATTAATCATATTCCTCCTTACCTGTGCAATTTTCAGGTTATGAAGATCAAAACAAAATTCCAGGAAGAGGGAATTAATAAAAGAACAATCTCACTTGATGATCAGAAAAATTTAATACTTGAAGGAAAGGAAATACAGGAAATTAATTATGAAGGAACTGAATTAGAAAAAACTGTTATTAACCGTGGGACGAATGCTCTAATTGTTCGCGAATTTATGGAAGAAAGCATCAAAGACTCTAATGGAGTCTTGCCCGGCAAAACCATTTTCTTTTGTATTAGTAAGGCTCATGCACGTAGAATGGAAGAAATATTCGATGCGCTATATCCTGAATATAAAGGCGAACTTGCTAAAGTAATTGTATCGGAAGATCCCCGTGTTTATGGCAAAGGTGGATTGCTTGACCAGTTTACAAATAATGATATGCC
>CAYNUV010000665.1:0-1872 GCA_964400245.1 uncultured Ignavibacteriaceae bacterium | reverse complement strand
CAAACCGGGTTAATGATCTTGTCGTTAAATTCATCAGACTGGATATTGAAGGTGATAACCAGGTACTTGTAATGGAAAGGCTTAATATATTTGAACCAAGGTCTTTCGAGATAGAAGTGCGTGAGGTTATTTATTCTGTATTTATTGAAAAGCTAAAAGAACTTCATAAGAATGGTTTTGTGCACCGCGATATAAAACGTCCATCCGGTTATGGTGGAAGACCGTTTGATAATGTTGTATTTACTGTTGAGGGAATCAGACTTATTGATGTAGGAATTTCTGCAATTAAGGAAAAAGCCGGGGAAAATCTTTTTAAAAAATATATTGAGGCTGAATTAAAGGAAACTGAAGAATATTATTCTTTTATTATGGAAATGTAAATTTTATTTCTATTTCAATTGTGGGAAAGAACTATTTACAGTACTGGCTAATAAATTGTCTCCTATCAAAATCGTAGAAAAGATCTTTTTGATTTGCTATATAATAGTTATCTGGATATTCTGTTCTTAGTTTTTCGTATTCTTTAATTCCTGCATCATTCCCATATAAAATTGTCATTAGAAATGCTCTATTAATTTTATAGTATACTAATGATGAATCCTGCGGATTCTGAATCAGAGAATCATATTGTGCAATATCTTGTAAATATCTTTTTTTGCTTCTTCCTTATATCCCATTCTCTCTAGAATATATCCTCCCATACTCCAATATCCAACAAGATCTGGTCTTAAAAAGACTAACTTATCCAAAGTTTCAACAGCATCTTCACAACGCCCCATTTCTTTTAGAACACTAGTTTTATTAAAATATGCGATATAGTACAATGAATCTAATTCAATTGATTTATCCAATAGTTTAAGGACGTCTTCTACTATCGAAGTATCACGTAAAAATTCTTGATATAATTCCATTGCTGTGTTATTCAATTCGACAGCTTTTGAATTTTCTTGAGCCAATCCTAGATTGGTAAACATAATACTAATTAAAAAATAGGATATGTATTTCACTTCATTGTTACTAAGTCTATTTCTTCAAAGAAATTAGTATTATAAAATTCCAATCGTAAAAACAATTGCCTTGTCATCGTAATCATTTATTGTATAGATGAATTCCAGGTTAACTAATATTTGAAAATTAAAAGTATGCAGGATTCTCATACCAGCATTTGCAGTTATTTCAAAACCATCTCCTCTTTTATCCTTATTAACATAACCTATATCATTTATATAAGGATCAAAAAAATCATCATGAGAAATCCAATGGAAGCCAAAAGCACCGCCGACAAAAGGACAAAAATCAGTTTTGGTAAATAAGTAATCTCCATAAATATTTATTGCAAATCCTTTACGAATGCCCAATAATATACCTACAGCAACTTCTTCCATTTCATAATCCAGGTGTAAATTGGCAACAAAGGAGCGGTCATCATTATCATAACCACTTTGCGGATAAAGGTAACCGAAAGAAAGTCCGACATTTTTATTTGAATATCTTCTTAATGATTCCTGCGATTCGCCTTCCAGAATATTTCCTACTTCAGCGCTTTTCCCAGCAGTTTTAATTTCAACAACACTCTTTGCAATTCGTTTCATCACGGTTTCAAGCTCTTCAACATTTGTGGTTGTGACCTGGTCAATCAGAATTTCTTTTCCCGAGGATATATCAATAAGAAAATACTGGACAATAATTTTTTCTCCGAGAGCAGATAACTTACAGCCTAATACCTGATCTGCATTTAATTTTTTACCAACTTCTAATGCACAATCATTTTCAATACATTCTTCATCAGATAAAGCATCTTTTGTGCGTTTGGCAGAAATTATATCCATTGTGCTAAGCTTACTTATTTCAACCTGCAAAATTGATTCTGCG